>NZ_JBFBCE010000004.1:0-211191 GCF_040689595.1 Streptosporangium sp. NPDC051023
GTAGCCGGAGGGGTGGAGCACCCCGCCCGCCCCGTCGGGCCCCTGCCGAAAGGCTTTCGGCAGGGGACGTCTCGCGCGGCGGGTCAGTGGACCGGTTCCCTGTCCGCTTCCCTGTCCGCGGACTGGTCGAACTGGGTGCGGTACAGCTCCTCGTAGCGACCGCCCGCGGCGAGAAGGTCGGTGTGCGTGCCGCGCTCCACGATCCGCCCGTCCTCGATCACGAGGATGAGGTCCGCGGCCCGGACGGTGGAGAGCCGGTGCGCGATCACCACCGAGGTCCGCCCGGCGAGCGCCTCGCCGAGCGCCTCCTGCACGGCCGCCTCCGAGGTGGAGTCCAGGTGGGCGGTCGCCTCGTCGAGGATGACCACCCGAGGGCGGGCCAGCAGGAGCCTGGCGATCGTCAGGCGCTGACGCTCACCCCCGGAGAGGCGGTATCCACGCTCGCCGACGACGGTGTCGAGCCCATCGGGCAGCATGGAGACGAGGTCTGCGAGGCGGGCGCGGCGCAGCACCTCCCACAGCTCCTCTTCCGAGGCCTCGGGACGTGCCAGCAGGAGGTTCGCGCGGACCGACTCGTGGAACAGGTGCCCGTCCTGCGTCACCATGCCGAGCGTCTCGCGGACCGAATCGGCGGTCAGGTCGCGGACATCGGTTTCCGAAAGCCGCACCGCGCCGCTGTCGACGTCGTAGAGGCGCGCCGCCAGCTGCGCGATCGTCGACTTGCCCGCCCCCGACGACCCGACCAAAGCGACCATCTGCCCCGGCTCCGCACGGAACGACACATCGTGCAGCACCTCGACCCCGCCGCGCGTGTCGAGGGTCGCGACCTCCTCAAGCGAGGCGAGCGACACCTTGTCCGCGGACGGGTAGCCGAAGCGAACCCCGTCGAACTCGACGGAGACCGGCCCCTCGGGCACCGACCGGGCATCCGGCCGCTCGGCGATCAGGGGCTTGAGGTCCAGCACCTCGAAGACCCGCTCGAAGCTCACCAGCGCGCTCATCATCTCGACCCTCGCGCTGGCCAGGGCGGTCAGCGGGGCGTAGAGACGGGTGAGCAGCAGCGCCATCGCGACGACGGCGCCCGGCTCAAGCTGCCCCTGCAGGGCGTAGAACCCGCCTAGACCGTAGACGACGGCCAGCGCGAGCGCGGAGACGAGCACGAGCGCGGTGATGAACACCGACTGCGACATCGCCGTACGCACCCCGATGTCGCGCACTCGCCTGGCCCGTGCCTCGAACTCCGCCGACTCCTGCGCGGGCCTGCCGAAGAGCTTCACCAGCGTCGCGCCCGGCGCGGAGAAGCGCTCCGTCATCTGGGTGGTCATCGCGGCGTTGTGGTTGGCCGACTCGCGTTCGAGCCTGGCGAGGCGGGTGCCCATCCGCCGCGCGGGCAGGACGAACACCGGCAGCAGGAGCAGGGCGAGCAGGGTGATCTGCCACGAGGTCCCGATCATCACGACGAGCGTGAGCACGAGCGTCACGAGGTTGCCGACCACTCCGGAGAGGGTGTCGCTGAACGCCCGCTGCGCGCCGATGACGTCGTTGTTCAGCCTGCTGACCAGCGCGCCGGTGCGGGTGCGGGTGAAGAAGGCGATGGGCATGCGCTGCACGTGGTCGAACACCGTGGTGCGCAGGTGGAGGATGAGCCCCTCACCGATGCTCGCCGACAGCCAGCGCGTGACCAGCCCGAGCCCGGCCTCCATGACCGCGATCACCGCGATGAGCGCCGCGAGCCTGACGACGAGGCCCGTCTCCGCGCCCTGGACGATCGCGTCGACGACCCGGCCCGCGAGCACCGGGGTCGCGACCGCCAGCACCGCCGTCGTGACGCTGAGCAGCAGGAACCACACGAGCAGCCTGCGGTGCGGCCCGGCGAACGCGCCGATGCGCCGCAGGGTGGCCCTGGAGAAGGGCCGCCGGTCCTCCTGGGCGTGCATCGCGTGGTACATCGACGTCCACGCGGTGACTTCCATGTCCATCGCTTGTCTCCGGGGGGTCGGAGCCGGCTGCTCTCCGAGCCGGTTCTTCGAACAGGTTTACGACGCCACAGACGATCTCATGCGCCACCGACAAAACCACGACGGCGCCTCCACGGGAGCCCGTACGGGCCTCAGGGGGATGTCGTGGCGTCTCCGGCGTCCTTCGAAGGCGACACCTGAACCCTAAAACCTCAACCTATCTTCAGGTCAACCTCTCGCCCCGCAGAGCCGTACGGCACGGCGGACCGGCGGCCACAGGAGCACCCCGTGACAGAGAGTGGCCCCCAGAAGAACGACACCGGGCGACGGAAGCCGCACGGGAAGTCGTGAGATGCGTCACGAACTAGGCAAGGAAAGCGACATAAGGTATACAAAGGTGTAAAGAACCCTCTTGGTGGGGGTTCTGTTCCGACGAACGTTCAGGTGATCGCAAAGAACCGGCCACACCGGCCTCGCACAGGCCTGGCCGCTTTCCGGCCCCTCCCGGCCCGTCTCCGCACCCGCCAGCCGATCACACTGTGACACGTTCTCCATCCCACCGGAAAGTCGCGTCATGAGTCAGGACAGCAACAGCGCACAGGTCGTCTTCGAGATCGACCTCACCCTGGAGGAAGCCCGGCGGCGGGCCGCGGTCATGGAGGCCCTGGAGACCGACTGGGATCCGCTCGCGGTGATGCGGGGCGAGGAGGAGGCCTACGACCTCCTGTACTCGGGCCTCGACGAGCGGCAGCAGGAGATCTACGACATGCTCGTCGCGGCCGACGTCCTGCCGCGCAGGGGGCCGGGGCATGCTGCCGCTTGATCCACACGCCGACCTGGGACGCAGGGCGTGGGTGCCCTGCCCGGGATGCCGCGACGACAGGGGCTGCGCCCCCTGCTCCGACGGCCGCAACTGCCCGGAGCACTGGCGTTACCTCATCGGCAACACCGGAAGCCTCCTCCACCTGCAGTGCCCCGGCTGCACCCATCTGTGGAACCACGAAACCGGCTTCGGCGCGGGCGGCTCCCGCCCGTTCTGAACGCGCCCGCCCAAGGCCTCCCGCCCGTTCCGAACCCCCTGCCCGCCCCTGCCCGCCCCGAGCCCTCGCCCGTTCTGACGGGATGTAGTGGATTTTCACCACCCTTTCCGGCAATTCATGGTTCATTGCCTGAAGCCGTATGGGGAAGCGGGGAGCCAAAAAAAGGGGGACGACCGTGCGGGAACAGCCACGCCTGGCGCGGGCGGGGCGGGCGATGGCCGTGGCCACGCTCATCTCCAAGATCACCGGATTTCTGCGCACGTTGACGCTGGTCGCCGCGCTGGGCCTGGGGTCGCACCTGTTCGACGCCTACACCGCCGCCAACACGCTTCCCAACTCGATCTACGACCTGGTTCTCGGCGGAGCACTGACCAGCATCCTGGTCCCGCTGCTCATCCGGCACTCCGACGAGATGTACGCGCAGCGGCTGCTGTCGCTGGTGGTGTACGGCCTGGGCGTGACCGTGGTGGTCACGATGCTGTTCGCCCCGCAGATCGTGGACCTGTGCGTGTCCGACTTCACCGCGGACCAGCGGCGGACGGCGATCATCCTCACCCGGTTCTTCCTGCCGCAGATTCTGTTCTACGGAGCGGGAGCGACCGTCGCCGCCGTCCTCAGCGCCCGGGACAGGCAGGCCGCGCCGATGTGGGCGCCCGTCGCCAACAACCTCGTGGTCATCGCGACCGCCGCAGCCTATCTGGCGATCGGCGGCACCGAGCGGCTTGAGGCACTGACCACGGCCCAGACCTGGCTGCTGGGCGCGGGCACCAGCGCGGGCGTGGCCGTACAACTGCTCGTGCTCTGCCTGGCGACCCGTGGCACGGGCTTCCGGATGCGACTGCGCGCCGATCCGCGGGGCGTCGGGGTACGGCGGATCGCGGCCATGGCGAGCTGGACACTCGTCTCCGTGGTCGCGGCGCAGGCGGCGCTCATCGTCGTCAACCGGCTCACCTCGGGCGCGGGCCCGGGCGCGCTCGGCGTCCACGCCAACGCCTACACCCTTTTCCAGCTCCCGTACGCGATCGTCACCGCGTCCATCATCACCGGTGTGCTGCCGAGGTTGAGCCGGGCCGCGGCGGAAAGCGACCTGTCCCAGGTGACGGCCGAGCTGTCCCAGAGCCTGCGGCTTTCCAGCGTGGTGCTCCTGCCGGTGGCCGCCGCCCTCGTCGTGCTCGGCCCACAGGTCACCACCGTCCTGTTCGCCCACGGCAACGCCGACCCCTCGGCCGCCGCGCTGGCGGGATCGGTCCTGGCGGTGTACGGCCTGGCCCTGGTGCCGTTCTGCGGCTACCAGATCATGCTGCGCGGGTTCTACGCCCTGCAGGACACCCGCACCCCCGCCATGATCAGCCTTCTCGTCACCGCGACCACCGTCGCGGGCGCGGTCGTCTCGGCACGGCTGGCGCCGGGCCCGCAGACGGTGGTCGGGATCGCGGCGGGATACGCCGTCGCCCAGGTCGTCGGGTTCGTCGCCGCGGCCCTCGTCCTGCGACGGAGGATCGGCAGGGTCGACGGTCACCGCCTCCTGCGGGCCCATGGCCGGATGCTCGTCGCGGCCGTCGCCGCGGGCGGAGCGACGGCCGCGGTCGCCCACCTGACCGGAGGCGTCGCCGGAGCCGGGTGGGCGGGGGCGCTCCTCGTCGTGGCGGCGGGCGGATCCTGCGGGGCGCTGTGCTACGCCCTGGCGACGCGGTCGCTGCGCGTCATCGAGCTCCGCGTGCTGATCGGCGCCCTACGGTACGGTGGCGCCTGACCCGGGACCGGCCCCGCCGTCCCCCGCGCCCGAACCCGCCCGAACCCGCACGGCTCACGCGCCGCTGCCGAGCAGGGCGCTGCAGGTGTCCC
The DNA here is from genome assembly GCF_040689595.1 of Streptosporangium sp. NPDC051023. Taxonomy (NCBI): domain Bacteria; kingdom Bacillati; phylum Actinomycetota; class Actinomycetes; order Streptosporangiales; family Streptosporangiaceae; genus Streptosporangium; species Streptosporangium sp. NPDC051023. The sequence continues at coordinate 4,844 of NZ_JBFBCE010000004.1, forward strand.
GGTCGTAGGTGAGCCCGGCGGAATCGAACCAGCGCAGGGCGTTGCCCATCCTCGGATCCCAGATGGCGTCGTTGGCCACCAGTGCCTCGAGGTAGCGCCGCTGCGCGCCGGTCAGGACCGGCGGTTCCGCGACGGGTTCGGGGAAGGCCGCGGCGAGCAGCGGCCCCCAGTCGAGGTCGACGGTCCAGCTGCTGGTCATCCCCGCGACCGCGAGAGCCGGGGAAAGCACCTCCTCGAAGGACCGCGCCCTCCTGACGGCGGTGGCGACGAGCGCGAACCGCAGGTGACCGAAGATCTGACGGGGCTGTACGGCCAGCCAGGAGTCGGCCGCGACGGGGTCCTCAAGGGCGGCCAGGACCTCGTGCACCGCGGCGGCGTCACCGTCCAGCGCGGGGGCGAGCGCGGCGCAGACCCGGACGGCCGGGTGCGGGTCGGTGAGGAAGCCACGAGGGGCGGCGCCCAACTCTCCCAGCGCCAGCACCAGAGCGCAGCGCTCGTTGTGGTCCGCGGCCTCGCGGGCGGCCCGCTCCAGGCGGTCCGTGAGGTCGGCCGGTCGCGCGAGGGCGCCGGGGACCAGGGCAAGGGCGGCCAGTGTCCCGATCGCGCGGCTGCGCACGTGGAGGTTCTCGTCGTCCAGGCAGGCGACCACCGGGTCGACGAGAAGCGGCGCGACCGCCCTGAGGTCAAGCACGACCCGGGCCATGATCGCGTCGGCGAGTTCGTCACCCCAGGCGTCCTCGTCTTCGTCGAGCAGCGCCTTCAGCGTGGCGGCGATCTCCGCCTCCCGCCCCTCGGGATGGGCGACGGCCCTGATCTCGTCCTCCGAAACCTCCGGCTGGGTCGCCTCGGCCACCTCTCCGAGGAAGCCCAGCAGGACGGCGCGCAGGGGCACGGGCTCAAGCCCGGAGGAGGCGGAGACCGCGTCACGAGAGGGCCTGGCCGTACGCGGATCGGACAGCAGACCGGCGACGACCAGGGCCGCGGGCGGGGTCGCCGACCAGGGCGTCCCCTGGTGGATCACCGCTCCACACAGGTGATCGACGGCCTCGGCTCTCGGCTTCTCCGCGTCGTGGACGAGCGCTGCCAGGTGGTCGGGGGTGTCGGAGGCCACGCCGTAGGCATGGAACAGACGCGACCAGTCGGTTTCCGCCACAGCGGCCAAACCCATTCGCATAGGGAGATTCTTCACCGTATTCCCAGTGCGAGGAGGCAGCGGAGCGCGGTCGGGGTGTGGCCCAGGTGCTCGCGGACGGTCCGGGTCAGGTGGGCCTGGTCGGCGAAGCCGAGGTCGGCGGCCAGGACGGCGAGGCCGTGTCCATCGCGCTCGCCGTCCTCGACCCGTTGCAGCACCCGGCCGACGCGGACCCGGTTGCGGTAGCGGGTCAGCGAAACGCCCATCTCCCGGGAGAAGGCGCGGCTCAGCCGGTACGGCGAGACCTCCAGCAGATCGGCCAGCGAACAGAGTCCGGCCGCGTCGGGATGGCCCTCGATGATCGCCTCGCGGGCCGCCGCGACGAGCGCCCGGTCGGCGGGTCCCGGCCTGGCGGCCGGGCGGCCTGAGCGCTGTCCCGCGCGCTGGCCGGTGGCCGACGCGACCAGCCGGAGCAGTTCCTCCGTGAGCGCGTAGTCGACGTCGCCGCCGCGAGCGGCGGCGAGCAGGCGCCGGTGGGCCAGGTCGACACGGGCGTCCACATACACCGTCGCCCCGCTCCAGGGCCCTTCCCAGAGCCCGGGCGTGACGGTCACGGAGGTGCAGAGGTCGCCGCCCATGGGATGGGCGAACCGCTCCTCCTCGCCCGGCGCGCCCAGGTAGGCCATCGTCGGATCCAGGTCGGCGTCGGCTCCGTCGGCCTGCCGCCGGAACCTGCCGCGCCGTACCAGCACCAGCCGGTGGACCTCGTCGGCGTCCGGCTCGGACCAGCGGGTGTGGTGAGCACGGCAGGTCACCGCGGACACTGTGAAGTGGGGCCGGGCGGCGAGGGTCACGGCGGAGAGCACGGTGCGGACGTTACCCCGGCGGGACGACAGAACGGCCTGCAAGGATCTTCAAGACCATAACCGCCGTATGAATGATGCTGGTTACGCAAGCGACGAACGACGACCAAGGAGTCACCGATGGCCGCTCTCGCGGAACCCACCGCCATCATCATCGACTGCGCCGCCCCAGGAGCGCTCGCCGAGTTCTACCGGAAGGTCACCGGCTGGGAGATCACCCACAGCGACGACGACACCGCCTACCTCGGCGACGGCCCGATCCAGCTCGCCTTCCAACGGGTCGAGGGCTACCGGGGGCCGGGATGGCCCGACGCGGCCAAGCACGCCCACCTGGACTTCCGGGTCACCGACCTGGACGTCGCGACGAAGGAACTGCTGACGCTCGGCGCCACGAGGCCCGAGTTCCAGCCCGGCGGGAGCGACTGGACGGTCCTCGCCGACCCCGAGGGGCATCTGTTCTGCGTCAGCGCAGGCTGACCGGACGCGGCCGGGCCGGACGAGGGCCGACCGAATGGGGGCCGACCGGACAGGGCCGGGCCGGACGGAGGCTGAGCGGAGGTGAAGGGACCGCTTCCGGCGACCGGCCACCGCGCGCCCGGCCCGGCCGCCACGCTAGCGTCGCGGTGTGAGCGAGCGGTTCCGCGATCCCGGCACCTCCTGGTACGGCCTGCTGGACGACGAGATCCTTGTCCGCTGTCCTCGTTGCGACGGCCTGGCCATGGTCGTTCTCCGGGAGGGCGGCCCCGGGCACGGCCTCTTCGCCCCGCGCAGGCTGCTCTGCCCGGCGTGCGGGCTCGGCCGTGACTGGGACGGCGACCGGATCGGCCGCTACGACGCCCCTGAGGATCCGTACTTCCGCCTCCCGCTGTGGCTGAGCTCCTCCTGCTGCGGCGGCCGGACGCTGTGGGCGTACGGCAGGCGGCACCTCGACCTGCTGGAGGACTACGTCGCCGCCCGGCACCGCGAGCGCCCCTTCCCCAGCGGGGACCCCGGCACCCCAGCCTCCGCCGGGGCCCGGTCCCTGGTCGAAACGCTGCCCGCCTGGATCAAGAGCGCCAAGCACCGCGACGAGATCCTGCGGGCCGTCGCGCGGATGCGGGCCACTCTCGACGCCCCCTGAAACGACGGGGCGTCCGGACGTGGCCCGCCTGACGCGTCAGCCGGTGAAAGCGGGGTCACCCGAGAGCACCCCGGACCCGCTCCAGCGAACCCGGAGCTCCCCCGAACCCACTCCAGCAGACCCGAAACTATCGGGCCCGCTCCAGCAGCTTCTCGGTGCCGACCAGGCGCACGCAGGTGGCCAGGCCGCCGATCGCCAGCTCGACCTCCTCCAGCTCCGGGTAGCTGGGCGCGATGCGGATGGTGCTGTCACGGGGGTCGTCGCCGTAGGGATGGGTCGCGCCCGCCGGGGTCAGCGCGATGCCCGCCTCAGCGGCCCGGCTCACCACCTGGCGCGCGCATCCCTCCAGCACGTCGAGGCTGACGAAGTAGCCGCCGAGCGGGCTGGACCAGGACGCCAGGCCGGTGCCGCCCAGTTCCTTGGTGAGGATCAGGTCGACCGCCTCGAACTTCGGCCACATCAGCTCCCTGTGGCGGCGCATGTGCTCGAGCACGCCGTCCTCGTCACGGAGGAACTCCGCGTGACGGAGGTGGTTGATCTTGTCGGGGCCGATGGTGCGCTTGCCGGTGTGCCCAAGCAGCCAGGCCACGTTCGCCGGGGAGGAGCCGAAGAACGCGACCCCGCCACCGGCAAAGGTGATCTTCGAGGTCGAGCCGAAGACGAAGGCGCGGTCGGGGTTGCCGTTCTCCGCGCACAGCGCCAGGACGTCGGCGATCTCCACCGGGGTTTCGGTGAGGTGGTGCACGGCGTAGGCGTTGTCCCAGAAGATCCGGAAGTCCGGGGCGGCCGTGGGCATGGCTGCCAGGCGCCGCACCGTCTCGTCGCTGTAGGAGACGCCGCTCGGGTTGCTGTACTTGGGCACGCACCAGATGCCCTTGACCTGGGAGTCCTCACGCGCAAGAGCTTCCACGACGTCCATGTCGGGGCCCTCTTCCGTCATCGGCACGGGGATCAGCTCGATGCCGAAGCGCTCGGACAGGGCGAAGTGGCGGTCGTATCCGGGGACCGGGCACAGGAAGGCGATCCGCGGCTCGTCCGCCCAGCGGCGCTCGGCGCCCGGCAGCTTGCCGAGCAGCGCGTGGACGATGGAGTCGTGCATCAGGGAGAGGCTGGAGTTGTCCGCGGCCACGAGCTGGGCGACGGGGACCTGGAGCAGACGGCTGAAGATCGTCCGAATCTCGGGAAGGCCCTGCCCGCCACCGTAGTTACGGCAGTCGGTCCCGTCGGCGGCGGTGTGACCGCTGGGAAGCGTCAGCATGGCGGCGGCCAGGTCGAGCTGACGCGCCGACGGCTTGCCCCGGGTGAGATCGAGTGACAGGCCGCGCTGGACGAGGGCGTCGTAATCACGCAGGGCGCGGTCACGCTGCGCGATCAGCTCATCGAGGTTCAGGGCCGAAAAGGTCACGAGGTTTCCTTCGCCTGCTGGTCAGAATGGACTTCGAAGGATAGAAGACCTGTCCTTAAGCCCGAAAACCGGGCCCAATGCCACATATCATCAACGTCCCGTGTCCGCCGCCCTCGAACCCTCCGGCGGCACCGGGCCGGAACGACATCGGGTGAGGGCGACCACGGGTCAGAACGAGGCGCCCGTCACGGGGCCGTGGGCGGGGCGGGAGACCTCCTCAAGGCGGCCTGCCAGCTCGGCGGGGAGGTCGAGGGTGAATCCGGCCGCGTTCTGCTCGTACTGTTCCAGGCTGCGGGGGCCGATGATGACCGAGGTGACGCCGGGACGGGCGGCGACCCAGGCGATGGCCACCTCGGTCGGGGTCACACCCAGTTCGGCGGCGACCGCGGCGACCTCGTCGGCGATGCCGAGGCTGCGCTCACTGAGCATCTCCCCCGCCCAGCGGTCGGCGGCGGGCGAGGACATCGCCAGCAGCCCGCTCATCCTGCTGCCCGGATCGGGGGTGCCGCCGCGCCGGTAACGACCGGCCAGCACGCCACCGCCGAGCGGGGCGTAGGTGACGAGGCCCAGGCCGTGCCGCTCGCACGCGGGCAGGATCTCCGCCTCGATGAGCCTGGCCACCAGGGAGTACTGCGGCTGGAGACTGATCATCCGGGTGCCCCCGACCCGCTCCGCGGCCCACTGCGCCTCCACGATCTGCGACGCGGTGAAGTTGGAGCACCCCAGGTAGCGGACCTTGCCCGAGCGGACGAACCCGTCCAGGGTCGCCATCGTCTCCTCGATCGGGGTCTCGGGATCCCACATGTGGCACTGGTACAGGTCGACGTGGTCGGTGTCCAGCCGTCGCAGGCTCGCTTCAAGAGCCCTGGTGAGGTGCACCCGCGACAGTCCCCTGGCGTTCGGGCCGGGCCCCTGGGGGGCGAAGGCCTTGGTCGCGACGACCACCGAGTCGCGGCGCCCGCGCAGCGCGTGGCCGACGATCCGCTCCGAGTCGCCCCGATGGTAGAGGTCCGCGGTGTCAACGAAGTTGTTGCCCGCGTCGAGGAAGGCGTCGATGACGCGGCGGGCCTGCGCCTCATCGCAGCCGCCCACTCCGGGACCGGTGCCGAAGTTCATGGTGCCCAGACAGGCGCGCGAAACCTTCAGGCCCGAGTCGCCGAGCCGTACGTAGTCCACGGATGTCCCCCTAGAATCGGAACAAGCGTTCCGCTTGGAATGTGGGGAACGTTACGGAACAACGGTTCCGGTTGTCAACGGCTCACTGACACCGGTCAATGGAGGAAGAACGATGATGCGCGCCGACGCGCAACGCAACCTGGCCCGGGTGCTCGAGGCGGCCGAAGAAGTCCTGGCCCGCGACGGCCTCTCCGCGCCGATGCGGGAGATCGCCAGGCAGGCCGGGGTCGGCGTGGGCACCATCTACCGGCAGTTCCCCACCAAGGAGGCCCTCTACCAGGCGATCGTCGTGGACCGTAAACGCAGGCTGGCCGAGGAGGCGCGGGCGCTGTCGACGGCGGCCGAGCCGGGCCCCGCCTTCTTCGCCTTCTTCGCCCGCGTCGTCGAGGACGCCACCGCGAAGAAGGTCTTCGCCGACGCCCTGTCGGAGGCCGGGATCGACGTCAAAGCCGCGACCGCGGGAACCTACGACATCCGCGGTGCCATCGAGACTCTGCTGACCCGCGCCCAGCGGGCGGACCAGGTGCGCGCGGAGGTGGGGATGCCGGAACTGCTGGCCCTGCTGACCGCCACCTGCCTGGCCGCGCAGCACCAGGGCTGGGATGAGCGACTCAGAACCAGCACACTGGAGATCGTCTTCAACGGCCTGCGCCCCTGAGGATCTAGAGCCAGCCCCGCTTCTTGAAGATCGTGTAGAGGATGAACGAGGCGACAAGGATCGCCAGGGTCGAGGTCCAGAAGCCGATCGGGTGACTGAAGCCCGGATAGGGGACGTTCTGCCCGTAGAAGCCGGTGATCATCGTGGGCACCGCGATGATGGCCGCCCAGCTCGTGATCTTCTTCATGATGTCGTTGAGCCTGAACCCCTGCTGGTTGATGTGGGCCTCCCTGACGTTGCCCACCAGCTCCCGCAGGGAGTCGGTCCACTCGGCGGCGCGCAGCGTGTGGTCGTAGACGTCCTGGTAGTAGGGGGTCATCGCGGGGTCCAGTATCTCCACGCTCCTGCGCAGGAGGCTGCCGACGATCTCGCGCATCGGTACGGCCAGCCGCCGGAACCGCACCAGCTTCTTGCGCATCTCGTAGGTCAGGCGCTGGATGTGCACCCGGTCGCCGGGATCGTCGGCGAACAGGTCGTCCTCGAGTGCCTCGACCCGGTCGTCCATCGCCTGCAGCACGTCGAAATATCCGTCGACCACGTAGTCGAGCAGACCGTGCAGCAGGTACGGCACGCCGTACTTGGCCATCTCCGGGTTGGCGTCCCAGCGCCTGATCACCTCGTCGATGTCGAACCCGGGGTTCTCCCTCACCGTCACCAGGGCGTTCTTGGTGACGAAGATCGATATCTCGATGAGGTCGAGGTCCCTGTCGGCCAGCTTCGCGCCGTAGGCGGTGATGAACAGGTGGCTGTCGTAGGTGTCCAGCTTGGGACGCTGGTGACTCTGCAGCGCGTCCTCGACGGCCAGCCGGTGCAGCCCGAGCTCCTCGCTGATCTTGCCCAGATCCGCGGACGTCGGCGAGCACAGGTCGAACCACACCACGGCGGAGCTGTCTCCGACGTACTCGGAGACGTCGTCGACGGGAAAGCCCTCGGCCTCCAGAACGCCGTTGCGGTAAAGACGGGTGCGGTCCATGGCCGTCAACACTAGTCCGAGATCGGGCCTCGAAACCCCTGGCGCGTATGGTCTCGCGAACGTCGGGAACAGCCTGTCCCGAACGGCCTCCGCCGGTTGAAACCAACCGCCGTCCCGCACCGCCGCACGCGGTCACGAACCGTCCCCGGCCACGGCGAACCGCTTCGAGCCGCCACGAGCGCCTCAGGCCGCCGCGGGAGCGGCGAGGAGGCGGCGGATGTGCTGGACCGCGGTACGGCCCGCGCGGTTGGCGCCGATGGTGCTCGCGGAGGGGCCGTACCCGACCAGGTGGACGCGGGGATCCAGGACGGCCCGCGTGTCCTCGACCCGGATCCCGCCGCCGGGCTCGCGCAGGCGCAGCGGAGCCAGGTGGTTGACGACCGGCCGGAACCCGGTGGCCCACAGGATCGCGTCGGCCCTGACGAGGCGGCCGGACCTCGGGGACACAGGGGACACGATGCCGCCGCCGGGAAGGGGACCCGGCTGAAGGACGGCGTTCCCGTCGTCCCAGACCACGCCTTCCCCGACGATCCGGTCGAACATCGGCAGGCGGTTCAGGACCCCGGCCGCCATCGCGGCCCGGACCTCGGGCGTCATCGGATATCCGGTCGCGCCGACCACGCTGCCCGGCGGCAGCCCCGCGCGGACCCGGGCGTCGACCCGGGCGACGGCCGCGCGACCCGCCTCCTCGTCGAACGGCCCCTCCCTGAAGACCGGCGGACGGCGGGTGACCCAGGTGGTCGTGGTGACGCGGGCGATCTCCATCAGGAGCTGAACGGCGGAGGCGCCCGCGCCGACGACATGCCCGCCCGCGAACTCGTCCGCGCTCACGTAGTCGGCGGTGTGGAGCTGCCTGCCGAGGAACGTCTCCTGCCCCGGATAACGCGGCCAGAACGGGCGGTCCCAGGTGCCGGTCGCGTTGATCAGCGCTCGGGCCGACCAGTCGCCGGCCGAGGTCCGCACCAGCAGCCGCCCCTGCTCCCCCTCGCTCACGGAGCGCACCTCCACGGGACGGCGGACCGGCAGGTCGAAGGCTCGCTCGTAGGCGGCGAAGTACGCGGAGACGACCTCGGCGGAGGGCCGAGTCACGTCGACGCCCCCCATCGGCAGACCGGGGAGGTCGTGCACGCGGTGTGTGGCGCCGAGCGTCAGCGACGGCCAGCGAAACTGCCAGGCGCCGCCGGGCCCGGGAGAACGGTCGAGCACGACGAAGTCCAGCCCGGCCCTGCGCAGGAAGTAGGCGCTGGACAGTCCGGCCTGCCCCGCCCCGATGACCACGACGTCGATCTCCGCCATGTTTTCTGGCAACCGTCCACGCCCGGCGAATAATCCCGCCCGCACGGGGCAGCAGAAGCCATCACCACAGCAGACGCAGCCCGAGATGAGGACACATGATAGTTCTGGGACTCCTCTTGATCGTACTCGCGGGCGCGACCGTGATCGCGGTCTCCTGGGATGAGACGGCGGCGGCGACGAGCACCGCCACGTTCACGGTCTTCGACCGCACCCTCCAGTTCTCCCAGCTGGAGTTCTTCTTCGCCGGTGCCGTCACGGGAGCGGTGTTCCTGCTCGGCCTGGCGATCCTGTTCAGCGGGATGCGGCGCTCCGCCGTACAGCGGCGCAGGCTCCGCGACTCCCGCCTTGAGGCGCGCGACCGGGTCGCCCGTCTTGAGAAGGAGAAGCAGGAGCTTGAGCGCAAGCTGGAAGAATCCCCCTCCACCTCTGCCCCCTCCACCCCCGCTCCCGCCGTGTCACCGGCCGCCGCTCGCACCTCCCCGGTGGTCGACAGGGACCGCGACGGGGTCGACGACCGCGCCGAGACGACGGCTCCGCACCCCCGCGTCGAGGTTCCCCGCCAGAACTCGGCCGACCAGCTCGTCGCGGGCCGCCACACCCGCCCTTCGGGCAGGTAGCCCCCCTTCCCATCCGCCGGTACGGCACGCTCGCCGTACCGGCGGATGTTTTTTCGACGGGCCGATGTCGGGATGCCCGGCCGGAGCGAGGTCCGGCCGGGCACCGCCTACCGCCCGCTGTCGGCCTGACGGCGAGGGTGGTCGGCGGTTAGCGCAGATGCCGGGCGAAGAACCCGGCCGCGTCCTCCCCTGCGAACTGCGGGACGCCGGTGTGCCCGCCCATGTTGGCGTGCAGCGTTTTCTCCTTGGAGCCGAAGGCGTCGAACAGGTTCAGGGCCGCCTGCCGGTCGTTCCCTTCGTCATCCCACTGCAGCAGGACATGCAGCGGAATGGTGACCTGCCGGGCCTCCTCGAACATGGCGCGAGGCACGAAGCTCCCGGCGAAGAAGCCGGCGGCCACGATGCGCGGCTCGACCACCGCAAGCCGGATGCCGATGGAGATCACTCCTCCCGAGTACCCGACCGGGCCGCCGATCTCGGGCAGCGACAGGAGGGCATCCAGGGCGGCCTGCCATTCCGGGACCGCCTTTTCGACGAGCGGGAGGATGAGGGCGTCGATGATCTCGTCGCTGACCGGCTCGCCGGCCTCCATAGCCCGGCGCAGGTCGGCGCGGGCCTGCTCGGCGGCGGCCCAACGGGGCCGGTCACCGCTCCCGGGGAGCTCGATGGTGGCCGCGGCGAAGCCCTCCGCCGCGGAGTGCCGGGCCCGCGCCACCAGCCGGGGGTACATCTTGTGCAGTCCGAGCGGAGGGTGACCGAGCAGGATCAGCGGGACCGGTGCGGATGCGGATGCGGATCCGGGCGTCCACAGGATGCCGGGGATCTCGCCGAGGGTGAATTCGCGTTCGAGGACGCCGTCGTCGAGGCGCTGCTCAGAGGTGAATCGCATGGTCGTGCCTTTCGGGAGTGCTCTTGAACGGCGCTCCCGGACGACCTATCGCCCGACCGTGACCCCGGAGGGGAGCACCCATGTCGATACTGCGTTCACGGGTACCACCTCCTCGTTCTCTCGCACGGCCTCCGGCAAGGTAGCAGTGGTCACCGTGGTCCGCCAACGGGTTTTCGCGGAGGCTCCGTGGCCGAATGCCACGGAGCCACTCGCCCAAGCAACGTGCCACCCCGCGCTCAACCTGAGCCCGATCCACGAAGCCGCCGCCAGGCGCCGATTTCCCGCGAACCACGGTCACTGGTGCGTGAGCCTGTCCTCCCTTTCCGGCCCGGGAGCGATCTCGGACATGGTTTCGGCCTCGGACGCCGTCTCAGGCGACGGCTCGGATACGGCACTGGTTCCGGGGGCCGCTTCGCCTGTCCGGGGAGACCTCCTGGGACGGCGATGCAGAAGTGTCATGAGGCCTCCGGCGACGAGGCCCCAGAACGCGGCGCCGATCCCGAACAGGGTCAGCCCGGAGGCGGTGACCACGAAGGTGACCACCGCGGCCTCCCTCCTGTCCGGCTCGGCCAAGGCCGAGGCGAGGGCGGAGACGAGCGCGCCGATCAGGGCCAGGCCCGCGACGGCCTCGATGAGCACCGGCGGGGAGAGCAGGACCAGCGCGGTGGCCAGCCCCGAGCCGACGCCGAGGACGATCATCGAGGCTCCCGCGCTGACCGAGGCGATCCAGCGACGGCCGGGGTCGGGATCGGCGTCAGGGCCCGCGGCCAGGGCGGCGGTGATGGCGGCCAGGTTCACCGCGTGCCCGCCGAGGGGAGCGCCGAGCGTGCTGGCCAGACCGGTGCCGACCAGGATCCCGCGCAGCGGGGGGCGGTAGCCGTACTGGGCCAGGACCGCCATGCCCGGCACGTTCTGGGAGGCCATGGTGACCAGGAACAGCGGGAGCGCGACGCTGATCATGGCCGAGGCGCTCCACGAGGGCACGGTCAGCTCGACGACCGGGCGCACGTCCACGGCGCCGAGGCCGGGACCGGTCAGGGCGATCGCCACGACCGCGACCAGCAGGGCTCCGGGGATCGCCCATTTGCGGGCGAAGCGGCTCAGCAGCGCCCAGGCGAGCACGACAGGACCGGCCATCAGCGGCACCTCACCGAGGGCCTTGACGGGCGCGACACACAGGTTGAGCAGGACCCCGGCCAGCATGGCGCCCGCTATCGGGGCGGGGATGGCGGCGATCGTACGGCCAAGCACGGGAAAGAGCCCGGCGGCGGTGATCAGCAGCCCGCAGACCACGAACGCCCCGACGGCCGCGGGGAAGCCGCCCTCGACCGCGCCGGTCGCGACCAGCAGCGCCGCGCCCGGCGTCGACCAGGCGATGGTGATCGGCATCCGCTGTCGCAGCCCGAGCCAGATCGCCACCAGACCGTTCGCCAGGCAGAGAGCGAGCAGGCCCGACGCCGCCTGCCGCTGGTCGGCGCCAACCGCCCGCAACCCGGCCAGGACCACGGCGAAGGAGCTGGCGAAGCCGACGAGCGCGGTGACGAGGCCGGCCAGCGTCGGTTGCAGAAGGCGTGTCATCGTCTCCGTCCTTTCCATGGTTCACCGGGTCCGTCGGATCTCCGGGATTCATCGGATTCGTCGAGGCCGCCGGGCGTTCAGGGCCGCCGGGCCGTTGGAGTCGCCGGGTTTCCAGGTCCGTCGAGCCCGCCGGCCCCATCGGGTTCGCCGAACTCGCCATAGCCGACCACAGCCGACAGTGGCCGACAGTGGCCGACAGTGGCCGACCGGAGCTACTGGATTCGCGGGGCTGTCAGGTCCGTCGGGGCCGCTGGGTTCGCGCCGGGTTCAGCGGCCCCGCCAGGACAGCCGGATTCTTTAGATATCTGGCATGTCATCAACACGCCGACATTCGTTCCGTAAACGGAACATCGGTCATGCTGCACCATAGCCTCATGGACAGCGGCACACAAAACTCTCGTCCGGCTCTGGAGACCGACACCCACGACGTCGGGACGCGGATCCGCCGGTTGCGAGAGGAGCGCGGCGTCTCACTCTCCGAACTGGCCCGCCGCGCCGGTGTCGGCAAGGCAACGCTCTCCGGGCTGGAGAACGGCACCAGAAACCCGACCCTGGAGACACTCTGGGCGGTCACCGCCGAACTCGGCGTACCGCTGGCGGTCGCCCTCGGCCCGGCCCCGGCCGCTCCCGGCACCGCGATCAGGGGCACCGCCGTCACGGCCGTGCTGCTGGAGGTGTTCGAGGAGGAGAACGTCACCTACGAGCTCTACCGGCTGACGGTCCCGGCCGGGACCGCGCAGACCTCCCCCGCCCACCACGAAGGGGTCACCGAGTACATCACCGTCTTCGGCGGGACGCTCGAGGCCGGTCCCGCGGGATTCCCGCTGCTGGCCAGGCCCGGCGAGCACATACGCTGGGTCTCCGACGTGCCTCACACCTACGCCGCGATCGGCGACCAGGACGTCCAGGCCAGCCTGCTCATCCGCTACCCGCGCCGCTGAACCGACCGTCCGCGACCCCAAAGTAATCGCAAAAACCCCTAAACGTAATATTTACCCCATGACTCCACGGTCAAAGGCAGTGATCTTCTGGGCCGTCGGTGTTCTGGCGTATGTCATCGCGGTCTTCCACCGCCAGTCCCTGGGCGTCTCCAGCATCGAGGCGGCGGCTCGGCTCGGCATCGGCGCGGCCGGGCTCTCCACGCTGGCGATGCTGCAGCTACTGGTCTACGCGGCCATGCAGGTGCCGGTCGGGGTGCTGGTCGACAGGCTCGGCTCGAAGCGGATGCTGGTCATCGGGGCGACCATCATGGCCTGCGGCGAGCTGGTCTTCGCGCTGGCCGACGGACTCCTCCCCGGGGTCGCGGGCAGAGCGCTGATCGGCTGCGGCGACGCGATGACGTTCATCAGCGTGATCCGGCTGGTCAACATCCACTTCTCTCCCCGCCGCAACCCGGTGATGGTGCAGCTCACCGGCCTGATCGGGCAGGTCGGCGCGATCGCCTCAACGGTGCCGCTGATCCAGTCCCTGCACGCGTACGGCTGGACGCCGACCTTCCTGGGCGCCGCCGTACTGGGCGTGGTCTCGGCTCTGCTGCTGCTCACGGTGCTGCGTGACTCCCGCCCCGGGCTGGCCGGGGAGCGGCCGAGCCTGAGCGCCGCCTGGGCCGAGCCGGGCACCCGCCTCGGCATGTGGACCCACGCGGCCACCCAGTGCTCGGCGGCGTCGTTCCTGCTGCTGTGGGGATATCCGTTCCTGGTCCAGGGCCAGGGGCTGTCCCCCTCGGTCGCGGGCGTGCTGCTGTCGACGCTGACCCTGTGCGGCATGGTCTGCGGGCCGCTGCTCGGCTACCTCGCGGGCCGGTTCCCCTTCCACCGGTCCCGGATGGTGTTCGTCATCATCGGCACGACCGCGGGGGCGTGGACCGTCGTGCTGGCCTGGCCGGGACGGGCGCCGCTCTGGCTGCTCGTGCTGCTCATGGTGGTGCTGGCGGCCAACGGGCCGGGGTCGATGATCGGCTTCGACTACGCCAGGACCTTCAACCCCGCGGCCAGGATCGGCGCGGCCACCGGCATCGTGAACGGCGGCGGGTTCGTCGCGTCGATGACCCTGATCGCCGTGATCGGGATCGTCCTCGACCTGATGGGGAAGACCGACCTGGACGCCTTCCGCTGGGCCCTCGCCGCGCAGTACCCCATCTGGGCGCTGGGTGCGTTCCAGGTCCTCCGCTACCGGGGCAAGGCCAGGCGCCTGCTCCTGGCCGCCCAGAGTTCTTGAACGGCGCTCACCCCCGCAGGCGGGTGAACGGCTCCGCGAAGTGAGCGGTGGCGATCATGCCCTGGGCCGCTCTGACCTGCTGGAGCAGCTTCGCCCGCGTGACGGCGGCGAGGTCCGGGTCGTCGTCGTACAGGTACGGGATCGCCGGATCGTCCAGTTGCACCGGGTGCAGCACCACGTCACCGGTCAGCACCAGGTCTCCTACCTGGACGACCTGGTGACCGGGCGTGTGGCCCGGGGTGTGCAGGATCCGGATGCCGGGGAACACCTCCGCCCGGCCCTCGACCACGTGAACACGCTCGCCCAGCGGCCTGACAACCTGGTCGAGGACCGACTCCGCCGCCGTGTCGATCTCGGCCCGCTGGAACAGGTGCCTGGCGTTGGGGAAGGCGGGCACCCCGCCGATCACCGCGCCGCTCGCGTGATCGCTGTGCAGATGTGTGATGACCACCGCGTCGATCTCCCCGGCCGTGACGCCGACCCGTGCCAGCTCTGCGCCGAGCGCCCCGGGAACCGGGGCCCAGCTCGACGCCGCCGAGTCCTCGGGGCCGATGCCGGTGTCGACGAGCACCGTACGGCCCGCACCGTCACGCAGCAGATAGCAGTGGAAGTGCAGCACCCACTCCTCGGACCCGCCGTGGTCGGCACCGGGGAACATCTCCGCCAGCGGACGCCGGATCGAATCGCCCATCGGTCCCACGGCGTCGCAGAGCGGGAACACCTCGACACCGGCGATTGTTATAGGTAGGTGTGGCATCCGGTCTCCTGTTGCTGGGGGATTGACGGTGCTACCGTGATAGCAGGCGTGACGCACCGCTGGCCAAGCCGCGTGCGATGATCCGCCCTTTTCTCCGCGTGAACGCCTTTTTCGGCGTGCGGTCTTTTCCCCCGGTATTTCCCCTGTGTGAGTGACCATCCGTGGTCCCCCGTGTGAAAGGTCGTCATGACCACCCAGACAACTGTCAAACCTCCCCGGCCCCGCCAGAGCGACACCCCCGTCGAGACCGTGGCCGGGCTGCTCGACGTCCGTGACAAGACCGGACATCTCAGAACCGACGGCTACCTGCCCCGTCCCGGTGACGTGCGCGTCCCCCACTCCCAGATCAGGCAGTACGGCCTGCGCCCCGGCGACCATGTCGTCGCGACGGCGCGCAGGCCGTACGAGAGGCTGGAGGAGGTGCGGAGCGTCAACGGCGCCCCGGCCTGGCGGGACAGGCCCGACTTCGCCGACATGACCCCCGTCCATCCCCACGACCGGCTCCGCCTGGAGACCGAGTCGGTGACCACCAGGGTCATCGACCTGTTCGCACCGATCGGCAAGGGCCAGCGCGGCCTCATTGTCGCACCGCCGAAGGCGGGCAAGACGATGGTCCTGCGGGACCTGGCCGCCGCGATCACCCGCAACCACCCCGACTGCCACCTCATGGTCGTCCTCGTCGGCGAGCGTCCCGAGGAGGTCACCGAGATGCGCGAGTCCGTACACGGCGAGGTCGCCGCGTCGACGTTCGACCGCGCGGACCGCGACCACACCGCCGTCGCCGAACTCGCCGTCGAACGCGCCAAGCGCCTCGCCGAGACAGGGCGCGACGTCGTCGTCCTGCTGGACTCCCTGACCCGCCTGGCCAGGGCCTACAACAACCTCGCCCCCGGCGGGGGACGCACCCTGGCCGGAGGCCTCGACGCCGCGGCCCTGCTTCCCCCTCGCCGTTTCTTCGGCGCGGCCCGCAACCTCCGTGACGGCGGCTCGCTGACGATCCTGGCGACCGCCCTGGTCGAGACCGGTTCCCGGATGGACGACAACCTCTTCGAGGAGTTCAAGGGAACCGGCAACATGGAGCTGCGGCTCAGCCGTGCCCTCGCCGACAAGCGCCTCTACCCCGCGGTCGACCTCGACGCCTCCGGCACCCGCCGCGAGGAGATCCTCCTCGACCCCGCCGAGCTGGACCTCACCTGGCGGCTGCGCCGTACTCTGGGGGGTCTCGACCGGCAGCAGGCCCTCGAACTCCTCACCGACCGGCTCAGGGAGACCCCCTCGAACGCCGCCTTCCTCAGGCAGATCCAGGCCGCCTGAAACCGGGCACGGGCGCCGGAGGGCGACGACCGGGTCACCCGGGGAACACGGGATGATGGACGGATGCTGGCCGACGTCGTCGAACTTCTCATCTGCCCGGTCTGCGGGGGCGATCTCGGCCTGGACGAGCGGGCCGTGCGCTGCCCCTCGGGGCACGCCTTCGACGTCGCCAGACAGGGATACGTCAGCCTGCTGACCGGTTCGCGGGCGCCGGGGACGGCCGACAGCGCGGAGATGGTCGCCGCCAGGGACGCCTTCCTCGGGGTGGGGCACTTCGATCCGCTGGCCGAGGCGGTCGCGGAGGCGTGCCGTACCGGGGCGGAGGGCTCGCGCCGTACCGGGGCGAAGGTGGTCGCGGACGCGGGCGCGGGGACGGGCCACTACCTGGCGAGGGCGCTCGACCGGCTGCCCGACGCCGTCGGGATCGCGCTCGACGTCTCCAAGCACGCGGTCAGGCGGGCCGCGCGAGCGCATCCCCGGTTGGGAGCCGTCGTGGCCGACGTGTGGCGGCCCATGCCCGTCAGGAGCGACTCGGTCGACGTGCTCCTGAACGTGTTCGCCCCCAGGAACGGCCCCGAGTTCGCCAGAGTGCTCGGAGACGACGGCACACTGGTCGTGGTCACGCCCACCTCCCAGCACCTGGAACCGCTGGTCGAGCGGCTCGGGCTGCTGTCGGTCGACGAGGAGAAGGAGCGACGGGTCGCGGAGAGCCTCGGCGGCCACTTCGCGGAGACCGGACGGAGCGTCCACGAGTTCGGCATGACACTCGGACGCGAGGCGGTCGAGGCCGTCGTCGGCATGGGGCCGAGCGCCTGGCACACCGATTCTCACGCTATGCGGGCCCGTATCACGGCCCTACCGGAAACCAGTGAAGTGACGGCTTCTTTCCGTATGTCTATCTTCCAACGCCATCACCGTTCAAGCCCTGTGCTTGACAGATAACCCCGTGTTCTATGTTACTGGAGTGACATTTAGCCCGAAATTCCCACACATTAACTAAGCAAATCAGTGGTGGAGGCGACATACTGGACGGCAATCCGGCGAGCCCGCGCCTGGACGCTTGAAGTCACGCCTTGACGAGGGGAAGCGCCATATGAAGGCGGAGGAACGCTGGCAGTCCAGGTTCCGAGCGCCACGCGTGACATTGCCCGTGTGGGCGCGCCAGGCACCCGCCAGGACCGTCTACCGGAGCAACGCCTCAGGCGCGTGGGAGATCTACGCCTGGGACCGCGCCGCGGGCTCGACCCGCCAGGCGACCGCGCGGACCAAAGGCACCTCGCATGGCACGATCGACCCCACGGGTCAGTGGATCTGGTGGTTCTCCGACACCGACGGCGACGAGTGGGGCACCTGGATGCGCCAGCCCTTCTACGGCGGCCCCGACGAGCCGATCGACCTCCCGCCCGGCTTCCCCTCGGGGATCGCGCTGTCCACGACGGGCGAGGCGGTGATCGGCATGGCCAGGCCCGGCGAGGGCTTCAAGATCCATCTCGTACGGCCAGGCGAACCCGCACGAGTGATCTACGAACACGCCGAGGCCGCCTCGGTGGCCGCCGTCTCCCTGGACGGCTCCCTCATCGCGATCAGCCACAGCGAGCACGGCGACTCCCGCCACCCCGCGCTGCGGGTGATCAGACGCAACGGCGCCGTCGTCGGCGACCTGCACGACGGCCCGGGCAAGGGTGTGCTCGGCCTGCGCTTCGCGCCCGTGCTCGGCGACCGCAGACTCCTCACCCTGCACGAGCGCAGGGGACGCAGGGAGCCGCTGGTGTGGGACCCGGAGAGCGGCGACCAGCGGGAGATCTGGCTGCGTGACCCCGGTGAGATCACCGCGGACTGGTACGCCGACGGCCGCTCACTGCTCGTCATCAGGGCCAATCGGGGCCGCACCTACCTGCACCGCTACGACCTCGTCGGCGGCAGGATGTTCCCGATCGACACCCCGCACGGCGTGATCGACGCCGCCGCGCCCAGGCCGGACGGCTCCGTCGAGTACTCCTGGTCGAGCGGAGCCCACCCGCCGGTGATCAGGTCGACGAACGGCCACGTGGTGATGAACCACGGTGGCCCGACCTCGCCGCCGTCCGTGCCGGTCGAGGACGTGGACGTCGAGGGCCCCGGCGGGCGCATCCACGCGCTGGTCTCCCGCCCCGAACGGGGCTCGGGGCCGTTCCCGACGGTCTTCCTGCTGCACGGCGGCCCCAGCTCGCAGGACGACGACTCCTTCGTGCCACAGGTGGCCGCCTGGGTCGACCTCGGCTTCGCCGTCGTGCGGGTCAACTACCGTGGTTCGACCGGCTACGGCTCCGCGTGGCGGGACGCCCTGACCGGCGAGGTCGGGCACATCGAGCTTGCCGACGTGGCCGCGGTGCGGAGCGTCATGGTCGACCGCGGCGTCGCGGACCCGGAGCGGCTGGTGCTGGCGGGCGCCTCGTGGGGCGGCTACCTCACGCTGCTCGGCCTGGGCACACAGCCCAAGATGTGGGCGGCGGGCATCGCGACGGTGCCCATCGCCGACCACCTGGCCACCTACCAGGAGGAGACGGAAGCGCTGCGGTCCTACCACCGCGCGCTGCTCGGCGGCTCGCCGGACGAGCAGCCGGAGCGCTACGTGAACTGCTCGCCCATCACCTACGTCGACCACGTCCAGGCTCCGGTGCTGATCCTGGCCGGGGAGAACGACCCGCGCTGCCCGATCGGGCAGATCGAGACCTATGTCTCCCGGCTCGCCGAGCGCGGCCACCGGCACGAGGTCTACCGCTACGACGCGGGCCACGGCTCGCTGGTCGTCTCCGAGCGCATCGCGCAGATGTCGGCCCAGCTCGACTTCGCCCGCAAGCACGTCAACATCGAGAGGTGACCACCCGGCTTGGGCGCGTCGGTGTCTGGAGTGACGGGGGGAAGACACCGACCCGAAAGCGCCCAAGCCCGCGACACCGAAGGTGTCGCAATGAACATGGACTGAGGAACCTTCGTAGAGGTACCAGCGCGATACGGGTCTGTAGCCGACCGGTTGTAGAGGACGCGGAATCGTCCCGCGCACGCCAGAATCACGAACGCCCCGCCGGTCATTGACCGGCGGAGCGCCATCGTGTCCGGCTCAGGCCGACCGGTTCCCCGTCGTCAGGGCGCGCAGCTCCCGAACCACGGGCAGGGCGCGCGCCTCCTCCGGAAGCGTGGTCAGTGTCAGCCGAGCGGCTGGCAAGCTACGGCTGTCTCGCCGTTCGGCCGGAAGATCGTCGAGAGTCCGCAAGGCATGCTGAGCGCCCTGCTCCGGGTCTGTGCGCGCTTGCGCCGCCGCTCGGTGTAGCTCGAACACGGCCGACATGATGTGCCCGGAGTCGTATGCCGCCTTGGCGGCGTCCTGTGCCTCACTGGCCTGCCTGTCGTCGCCCGCCAGGGTGTAAATCAGGCTCCGGGTGTACCAGTCAGTCTGAACGGTTCCCGGTGTCTGCGCGGGCAGACCTGCCAGCACGTTCTCAACCTGGTTGAGCGTGGCGATCGCCTCGTTGGAACGCCCCTGCATCGCGAGAACCTGAGCTTCTACGCGGAGCCCGGAGAACAGCGTCCAGCTCGGCTGATTCCCGGCCAGACGGCGAGCTTCCTGAATCAGTGGCAGGACGTCATCGCCGTCATGGCCTCGCTGGGACGCCTCCCAGCTTCGCAGCACGGATGCTTGCATAGCGTCCCGGGATGCATCGGCCAACGTGTGGGTCCGCTTCCACCACCGCCCTGCCTCCCGCTTGTTGCCCAGGTTGAACCATGTCCAGGCGATCAAGGCGCTGTAGCGTGCGGCGGCGTGCGCCAGGTCCCGCTCCACGGCTTTCGGCTGGTGGCGGTTGAGGTGGGGAGCGATGTCGGTGTAGTCCACGGCGAGAGCCGCGAGCACGACGGCGGGCGGATCATAGTAACTCCGTTCGCGGTGCGCTTCGGCCGCGTCCTCCCAGTCGTCGATCATCTCCTGTGACACGCTCGCCCCGGAGATGCGCGGTCCGTAGCTCTGCCAGGTGTCGGTCAGGGTGGCCAGCACGGGCGCCACCGCACCACCGACAGCGACGGCGGCGGCATCCCGTATCAGTCGTCTGCGCTCCATGTCCTCGCCCTCATCCCGCGTTGAGGCCTTTGCCTCGACGTTACTCTTCCGCGCCTGATCGGCATCAGCCATCGCTGCATGAAGCGCCTGTGTCATGAGGTCGCCCCCGGCGTCGAATTCGGCGTCGAGAACCTTGACGGCCTCGACGGGCGGGCGGTTCTTGCCCTGCTCCCACTTGCCGATCACGGAGTGATGCCACCTGATCCGCCCGGCGAGATCCCGCAGGCTCAGCTCACGCTGTTCTCGATGCGCCCTCAGCACACGGCCGAACTCCCGCCAGTCCGCCGGTGTGGTTGGTGTTGATTGTCCGGTCACGCCTGTCCTCGCGATCCGTCTCATGCGTCGCACGGGCATGGGCACGACACAACGTGTCTTGTCCCACACTCTCGGTGACTTCAACTATGGCATCGGAAAGCGTCATGTAAAGCGGAACCCCGCACTAGGCTTCGACGCTGGTCAGCAGTGCGTGGACGCGACGCCACGCGTCGGCTGACGTGGTCCGATCGGTGCTGAGGAAACCGTGCCCGATGCCGGGGTAGACGACCATCTCGTGCTGTATGCCCGCCTCGCGCAGCGCGTCCGCGATCTCGCGTCGCTGTGCGGGCGGGACGACGTGGTCGCTCTCGCCGACGAGGAAGAGGACACGCCCGGTGATCTTCGGGGTCAGTGACAGCGTCGGTTCGGGCCGGCTGATCGGAATGTCGGTGGTCGGCAGCCAGCCGCCGTAGAAGACGGCCACCGCGGCGAGGTCGAACTCCGTGGCCGCGAGGTAGGCGATGTGACCGCCCAAGCTCAGCCCGACCATGCTGACGCGTTCGCTGCCGGCCGCGTGAAGGTGGTCAATGGCGGCGCGCACGTCACTGAGCAGTGTGGTGCGCGTCATCAGCCCCAGCAGTTCGAATCCTCGCTCCCGGCCCACAGGGTCGCGTGGCAGTTCGCTTCCGGGAGCGGTCCTGTGGTGGAAATCCGGCGCGAGTGCCACGAATCCCAGTCTCGCGAGTCGGTCGCACACGTCGCGGACAGCGGCGTCGACACCGAAGAGCTCCATGCCCACCAGGACGCCCGGGAACGGGCCGGGAGCCGTCGGCCGGGCGACGTAGGCCCCCATCGGAGGCCCGTCGCCCACCGGGATGTCCATGTGTTCGGTGCGGATGGCGTACGACCCGGCCATGCCGAAGTCCGTGTTCATGACGTTCATGGCGCCAACGTAGCCACAGCCTAGACTGGTATCCACAGGGTGTTTTTCCTAGTAATGGAAGTACCAGGATGCCTCAGTCCACGCCTCGGGCCCGAGAGCTGGGAGAGCTGCTCCGCTCCCGCCGCGAGCGGCTCCAGCCGGCCGATGTCGGTCTGCCCGCGGGAGCTCGGCGCCGAACCCGCGGTCTGCGCCGGGAAGAGGTGGCCCAACTCGCGGCCATCTCCTCGACGTACTACACCTACCTGGAACAGGGCCGCGAGGTACGTCCCTCCCGCCAGGTGCTCGACGCGCTCTCGGCGGCCCTGCGGCTCGACGCCGCCGAGCGGAGCCATATCCACGAGCTCATCCACGGCGCCCCGCCCGCCGAAACACGAGCTGTCGCCGAAACACTCTCACCTGCCCTCGTCTCGCTCGTCGACCGGCTCGACCCGTGCCCGGCCTATGTCACCGGCCGGTGCTGGGACGTGCTGGCCTCCAACCGGGCCGCCCGGGCGTTGTGGACCGACTGGCCCGCCCGGCCGCCGGAGGCCCGCAACCTGCTCTGGTGGATGTTCACCGACCGTGGCGCCCGTCAGGTGATGGTCGACTGGTCAGCCGAAGCATCCGCGCTGCTCGGCCGATTCCGCACCGCCGCGGCACGGCACCCGGGCGATCCCGGCTTCAGCGCGTTGTTCGAGCGCCTGCACGCGGCGAGCCCCGAGGTAAGAGAGTGGTGGCCACAGCACAGGGTCGTGCCCCTGAGTTCCGGCGCCAAACGGCTGCGCCATCCCGCCCTCGGGGAGATCGAGTTGGAGCACGTCGTGCTTCAACTCGCCGACGATCCCGAGCAGAAACTGGTCACCTTCACCGCCTCCGACCAGGTTCAGGCTCGGATCTCCCAGCTGCTGTAAACGGCCCCCACCCCACCGGCAGCCGCACGCCTCGATCAGCCGATCGGTGGTGCGAGGTATTCCAGCGCATAACCGTCGCCGGAGGGGGTTACCCGGGCGATGCCGGGTGAGTCGAGGTGGGCGCCGGCTACGAAGTGGTGTGGTTGGGTCAGTCGTTCGAGGAGGGCCGCTCGCGCGGCGCGGGCCTGGGACTGGTTGCCGTCGAACTCCCAGGACACGTTCGGCTGATCGAATTGGAGCGTGGGAACGTGAACGGTGTCGCCCCAGACGAGAAGGTGGCCGGTGCCGCTCCTGATGTCGTAGACGGTGTGACCGGGTGTGTGGCCCGGTGTCGGGATCGCGGTGGTCCAGTCGTTGATCGCGACCTTCTCCGACACGGGTACGACCCGGTCGCGGATCGGCTCGAGCCGCCCCGTGAACACCGAGGTGTCGCCCGCGCCGATCCACACGCGCTCGAGTTTGGTGAACGCCTCTGAACCGTCCGGCGCGATCAGGCCGCTCACGTGGTCTTCGTGGTTGTGGGTGATGGCCACATCGGTGACATGCGCGCGGTCGATTCCCGCTTCGTCGAGCGCGTCGTAGATCAATCCCATGGTGGGGTCGTGCCAGGCGTTGGACGCGCCGGTGTCGATGAGAACCGACCGCGTGCCGTCGGTGACGAAGAAGGCGTTGACCGACAGCCGCAAGTTGTCGCCGACCAGCGGGACGGCGGCCGGCAGCTCATCGAGCGTGCGCCCATCCTGGTCGCGGAGCCGTGTCGGCGGCATGTCGATGTACCCGTCTCGCAACGAGATCACCTGCAGATCGCCGAATTCGAACGTGGCATGGTGCCGGCCACTCGAGATCAAACGCATGGAACCTCCGTCGTGTTGGGCGCACATCGCGCGTCTCCGATAGAAGACTCTATCTTCTTTAGAAGAAACACTACACTGTGGGCAGCGAGGTACCTATCGATCGAGGAGCACGGTGGTCGAGCAAGACGCAAGCGCAGCCGAACCACAGCACGGTGACGACCTGGCCGGCGCGTTCGGCGGTAACGTGCGACGACGCCGCGAGGAGGCGGGCCTGACACTGGAGCAACTGTCCACACAGTCGTCGGTCAGCCGGGCGATGCTGTCCAAGGTCGAACGCGGTGAGAAGAGCCCGACGATCGGCGTCGCATCCAGGATCGCCCACGCGCTCGACGCGTCGCTCTCGGACCTGATCGGTGCGCCGACTGCTGCCGCGTCTGGTGTGGCCATTGTCATGCGCAAGAACGACCGCCCCGTTTTCCGTGACCCGGAAACCGGCTTCGAGCGGCACATGGTGTCAGCGGCCCCGGGCGCGGGAGGAGCCGAGATGGTCGTCCACTACCTCCCCGCGCAGGTCTCCACCGGGCTGCTGCCCGCGTATCCGCCGGGTACGGAGAAACAACTCGTGGTGCTCGAAGGCACCCTCACCGTCGCGATCGGCGGGATCAGCGAGACCCTGAACACCGGCG
Source organism: Streptosporangium sp. NPDC051023 (assembly GCF_040689595.1). NCBI lineage: Bacteria > Bacillati > Actinomycetota > Actinomycetes > Streptosporangiales > Streptosporangiaceae > Streptosporangium > Streptosporangium sp. NPDC051023. The sequence goes on from NZ_JBFBCE010000004.1 coordinate 28,500, forward strand.
ACTCCCTGTTCTTCCAGGCCGACGCGGACCACGGCTTCGCCAACCGAACGAACGCTCCCTGCGAATACATCATGGTCTTCTCGCGCAGAACCTGACGGTGAATTTCCGGCGGATGACGCTAGCGGGCGCGTAGGACCACGATCGCCATGTCGTCCGCGCTGGGCTCCGGGGCGAAGTCCTGTACGGCCCGGCGGATCCGCTCCGCGACCGCCCGCGCGGACAGCCCGACGCACTCGGCGAACAGCTTGGCCAGTCCCCCGTCGTCGTCGAGCAGCCTGCCGTCCTGACGCCGCTCGGTCACCCCGTCGGTCACGGCGAGCAGGACGTCTCCGGGGTCGAGGTGGACGAGCTGGGCCTTGAAGGTCGCCTCGGGGAAGACGCCGAGCAGCGACTGCGAGGTCACCACGGTGTCCACCACTCCGCTCGGCCGCAGCCGCAGCGCCTCAGGGTGGCCCGCGGAGACCATCCACACGTCCAGCCCCTTCGACACCGGCTTGATCTCTCCGTGCAGCAGGGTGAGAAAGCGGGCCCGGTCGCCCTCCTCCAGGATGGCCTGGTTGAGGCGGTCGAGGACGGCGGCGACGCCGTACCCCTCCCTGGCGAGCAGGCGCAGGGTGTGCCGGGCGAGGCCGGTGACCGCGGCGGCCTCCGGCCCGGTGCCGCAGACGTCGCCGACCGCGAACCGCCACGAGCCGTCGCCCGCCGCGAACAGGTCGTAGAAGTCGCCGCCGACCTCGTTGGTCTCACCGGCCGGTTCGTAGACCACGGCGGGGTCGAGACCCGGGATCTCGCCGGGCTCGTCGGGCGGCAGCAGGCTGCGCTGAAGCGCCCGGTTCGCCGCCGCCTGGGTCGCGTAGAGCCTGGCGTTGTCCATGGCCAGGGCGGCGCGGCGGCCGATGTCCTCGGCGTACTGGAAGACGTCCTCGGCGAACCGGTCGGGACGCCCGAGGCACATCACGCCGAGTGCCCTTCCCCTGGCCAGCAGCGGGATGACGAGCACCTGCGAGTCGCCGAGCTGCATGGCGCCGCCCGCCTGCGGTATCTGGACCGTGGCGAGCTCCTCGCGCAGCCCGTCGATGCTCCGCTCGTCGGTGTGCCACAGGTAGGCGGGACGCTGCGGGCCGCCGCCGTCGGTCCAGGTGTAGACCGCGCACCAGGTGGCGAGGCGGGGAACCACGATCTGGGAGATGATCGCGGGCACCATGTCCGGGTTGAGGGTCCCGGCCAGCAGGTCGCTGGCGTCGGCGAGGAACCCCATCCAGAGCGGTCCCCGGCTCGGCTCCTCCGCGGACCACTCAGCGGCCTGTCCCTCCGGCGAACCGGACAGACTCAGTCTCGCCCAGTGGGTACGCTGTTCTCCGGTGAAGGTGACACCCCATTCCTCCACCGGCACGGTCGGATGGCGCAGAGCCGTCTCCGAGGTGCTCCGCTGCCGCACCTCAAGCCGCAGCCCGTCGCCGAGATGGCTCCAGACGACCTCGAACGACACAGCCTTCGCCTGCACGGCGAGTTCCTCGACCAGTCGCTCCGCCGGAGCGAGCGCGGAAACGGCCGCCCAGGCGGTCATCACCTCTTTGGTGAACCGCCTGGCTGCGGGAACGGCCGTGTCTCCTGGGGCGAAGGTCGCGGCCAGGACGGCGCGGGGAGCGTTTGTCACTGTTCCGTGCCTATCACACTTGCCGTTGACATGCGGTAAATCGAAGGCGGGACTCGGAGTTGCGCACCGTGACAGACTGGGATGACTCGCGGCTGCGCCCCCCGGGAGTCAAGGAGGTCTTATGACCACGGCCAACACCGTGTCCGGCGTCGAGGAACGACGTTACACCGAGTCGGACCTGCAGCCGATTCTCCAGACACTGATCACCTGGCGCGACGGCGACTTCCGCCGCCGGGTGCCGCACGCGCCTCCGGGGATCCTGAGTGAGATCCGCCTGCTGCTCAACGAGGTGGCCGACCGCCGTGAGCACCTCGCGAACGAACTGCACCGGGTGCGCCGCGAGGTGGTGCGGGAGGGCCGTTTCGGGGAGCGTCTCATGCCCGGCCCCGGCGTCGGGTCGTGGACGGAGAGCGTCGACTCGGTGAACGCCCTGATCGACGCGCTGGTCGGGCCGGTCAGCGGGGCCGCGGACGTGATCGACGCGGTGGCCAAGGGAGATCTGTCCCGCAGGATCGACCTGGACCGCAGCGCGCGGGGCGAAGTGCGCCGTCTCGGCAAGGCGATCAACGGCATGGTCGACCAGCTCTCGCTGTTCACCTCGGAGGTGACCCGCGTGGCGCGCGAGGTCGGCACCGAGGGCCGTCTGGGCGGCCGGGCCAACGTGCGGGGCATGTCGGGCAGCTGGCGCGACCTCACCGAGGCCGTGAACACCATGTCCAGCCGCGTCTCGGCGCAGGTCCGCGACATCGCGCTGGTCACGACCGCGGTCGCGAAGGGCGACCTGAGCCGTAAGGTCACGGTCGACGCGGTCGGCGAGATGTTCGAGCTGAAGACCACTGTCAACACCATGGTCGACCAGCTCTCCGCGTTCGCCGAGGAGGTCACCCGCGTCGCCCGCGAGGTCGGCACCGAGGGCGAGCTCGGCGGCCAGGCGCAGGTGCGCGGCGTCTCCGGCGTGTGGAAGGACCTCACCGACAACGTCAACTTCATGGCGGGCAACCTGACGACGCAGGTCCGCGCGATCGCCTCGGTCGCGACGGCGGTGGCGCAGGGCGACCTGTCCAAGAAGATCACCGCCGACGCGCAGGGCGAGATCCTCCAGCTCAAGGACACCCTCAACACGATGGTGGACCAGCTGTCGATGTTCGCCGACGAGGTCACCCGCGTCGCCCGCGAGGTCGGCACCGAAGGACAACTCGGCGGCCAGGCCCGCGTACGCGGCGTCTCCGGGGTCTGGAAGGACCTCACCGACAACGTCAACTCGATGGCGAACAACCTCACCTACCAGGTCCGCAACATCGCCGAGGTCACCACGGCCGTGGCGACCGGCGACCTCACCCGCAAGATCGACGTGGACGCGCAGGGCGAGATCCTCGCCCTGAAGACCACCATCAACACCATGGTCGACCAGCTCTCCTCCTTCGCCTCGGAGGTCAGCCGGGTCGCCCGTGAGGTCGGCACCGAGGGGCAGCTCGGCGGCCAGGCGCAGGTGCGCGGCGTCTCGGGCACCTGGAAGGACCTGACCGACAACGTCAACGTCATGGCGAACAACCTCACCACGCAGGTCCGCCAGATCGCGGCCGTGTCGACCGCGGTGGCGCAGGGCAACCTGTCCAAGAAGATCACCGCCGACGCGCAGGGCGAGATCCTCCAGCTCAAGGACACCCTCAACACGATGGTGGACCAGCTGTCGATGTTCGCCGACGAGGTCACCCGCGTCGCCCGCGAGGTCGGCACCGAAGGACAACTCGGCGGCCAGGCCCGCGTACGCGGCGTCTCCGGCGTGTGGAAGGACCTCACCGACAACGTCAACTCGATGGCGAACAACCTCACCTACCAGGTCCGCAACATCGCCGAGGTCACCACCGCGGTCGCCAACGGCAACCTCACCCGCAAAATCGACGTGAACGCGCAGGGCGAGATCCTCGCCCTGAAGACCACCATCAACACCATGGTCGACCAGCTCTCCTCCTTCGGCGCCGAGGTCACCCGCGTCGCCCGCGAGGTCGGTTCCGAGGGCAAGCTGGGCGGCCAGGCCCGCGTCGAGGGCGCGGAGGGCATCTGGAAGCGGCTCACCGAGAACGTCAACGAGCTGGCGGGCCGTCTCACCACCCAGGTCCGTGCGATCGCCGAGGTCACGACGGCCGTCGCCAGGGGCGACCTGACCCGCTCGATCACGGTGGACGCCGAGGGCGAGATCGGCGAGCTGAAGGACAACATCAACACGATGGTGTCCAACCTGCGCGACACCACCACGGCCAACCAGGAACAGGACTGGCTGAAGTCCAACCTGGCCAGGATCTCCCGTCTCATGCAGGGCCACCGCGACCTGATGGAGGTCGCAAAGCTGATCATGAGCGAGCTGACCCCGCTGGTCTCGGCCCACTACGGCGCCTTCTACCTGGCCGAGCCTGCCGGCGATCACGACCTGCACCTGATCGCCGGGTACGGCGCGCGCCCCGGCTCCCGGATCAGGCAGCGCTTCGCGACCGGCGAGGGGATCGTGGGACAGGCCGCCCTTGAAGGCAGGGGGATCGTTCTGCAGGAGGTCCCGGCCCGCTACCTGACCGTGGACACCGGCCTCAGCAGCTCGGTGCCCGCCCAGATCGTCGTGCTGCCGATCCTGTTCGAGACCCAGGTCCTCGGCGTGCTGGAACTGGCCTCCTTCAGCCACTTCAGCGAGGTCCACCACGACTTCATGAACCAGCTCGTCGAGACCATCGGCGTCACGATGAACACGATCATCGCCAACTCGCGCACCGAGGACCTGCTGACCGAGTCGCAGCGTCTCACCACCGAGCTGCAGGAGCGTTCTGACGAGCTCCAGCGCCAGCAGGAGGAGCTGCGCCGCTCCAACGCCGAGCTGGAGGACAAGGCCGCCCTGCTGGCCAAGCAGAACCGGGCCATCGAGATCCAGAACTTCCAGATCGAGCAGGCCCGCCGTACGTTGGAGGAGCGCGCCGAGCAGCTCGCGGTCTCCTCACGCTACAAGTCCGAGTTCCTGGCGAACATGTCCCATGAGCTGCGCACCCCGCTGAACAGCCTGCTGGTGCTGGCCAAGCTGCTCACCGAGAACGCCGAGGGCAACCTCACCGTGCAGCAGGTGGAGTTCGCCAAGACCATCCACGGCGCGGGCTCCGCCCTGCTCCAGCTCATCAACGACATCCTCGACCTGTCCAAGGTCGAGGCCGGGCGGATGGACATCCACCCCCAGCGGATCTCCCTGCCCAAGCTCGTCGACTACTTCGAGGCGACCTTCGCCCCGCTGGCCCAGGACAAGGGGCTCTCGTTCGCCGTCGAGGTCGACCCGTCGATCCCGCAGGAGCTCCGCACCGACGAGCAGCGCCTGCAGCAGGTGCTGCGCAACCTGCTCTCCAACGCGATCAAGTTCACCCCGAAGGGCGAGGTACGGCTGCGCGTCATCCACGCGCCCCGCACGGTCGCCTTCGTCGACGACACCCTGCGCGGGGCGGACGGCATCCTGGCCTTCGAGGTGGTCGACACCGGCATCGGCATCGCCGCCGACAAGCTGGAGGTCATCTTCGAGGCGTTCCGGCAGGCCGACGGCACGACCAGCCGCAAGTACGGCGGGACCGGCCTCGGTCTGTCGATCTGCCGCGAGATCGCCCGCCTGCTCGGCGGCGAGATCCACGTCTTCAGCGAGGTCGGCCAGGGCAGCACCTTCACGCTGTACCTGCCGCCGTCCTACGTCGGCCCGCTGGCCTCGCGCGACGGCGGCGCGGCGGCGCCGAACTACTCCCTCTCCAGGCAGACGATCGTCGGGGTGCTTGAGGAGCCGGAGGACCTTCCCGACATACCGATGCCGGAGGAGCCGCCGATCTCGCTCTTCCCGCAGCAGGAGGCCCGGACGTGGAAGGGTGACGACCCGCTCACCGGGACCAAGATCCTGATCGTGGACGACGACATCCGCAACGTGTTCGCGCTGACCAGCGTGCTCGAACGGTACGGCTCAACGATCGTGTACGCGGAGAACGGCCGTGAGGGCATCGAGCAGCTCGAGCGCAACGAGGACGTCGCGCTGGTGCTCATGGACATCATGATGCCGGAGATGGACGGCTGGGCCACCACGTCCGCGATCCGCAGGATGCCGCAGTTCGCCGACCTGCCGATCATCGCGCTCACCGCCAAGGTCATGCGCGGGGACAGGGAGAAGAGCATAGCCTCGGGGGCCTCGGACTACATTCCCAAGCCCGTGGACGTCGACAGTTTGCTGGAACGGCTGCGTGGCTGGCTCACCCGGGGCAGGCCCGCAGGCGAATCCAACGAAGGGGCACGATAGATGCCGGACCGCGCCAAGATCCTCCTGGTCGACGACCGAGAGGAGAACCTCATCGCGCTTGAGGCCATCCTCAGCTCGCTCGATCTGGTGCCCGTGCGGGCCAGGTCGGGCGAGGAGGCATTGAAAGCCCTGCTCAACACGGAGTTCGCGCTGATCCTGCTGGACGTGCGGATGCCCGGCATGGATGGGTTCGAGACCGCCTCGCACATCAAGCGCCGCGAGCGCACCCGGAACATCCCGATCATCTTCCTGACGGTGGTCGACAGCGCCCCCGACTACGCCTTCCGCAGCTATGCGGCCGGCGCTGTCGACTACCTCACCAAGCCGTTCGACCCCTGGGTGCTACGGGCCAAGGTCGCGGTCTTCGTCGAGCTGTACAACATGAACCGCCGCCTGGCCGAGCAGGCGAGCATGCTCCGCGAACGTCTGGGCGCCGAGCTTCCCCCCGGCGACGCCGACACCCAGGCGACCGTCCTGCCCGAGCTGTCGAGGCGGCTCACCGCGGTCGAGGACGAGCTGGCCCGGGTGGTCGAGCTGGCCCGCAAGGCCAACGACCCGAGCCTCGTCGTCCCGCTCTCCGACCTGTCCCACCGCCTCAACCACCTCAGGGCGGGCTTCGACGCCCTTTCCTGAGCCAACGCCGACACCGCATGCGTCGCAAGCAAACTGAGATTTCCGCTTCCTCAGTCGTTGAGTAGCCGCCACACGGTCAGGGCGAGCCTGGCCCGTGTCAGCCCGGTGGGCTCGGTGAGTCCGATGCCCAGGGCCTTCCCGATCTGGTCGAGCCTGCGGGCGACGCTGCTGTGGTGCAGGTGGAGAAGGTCGGCGGCCTGGCGGAGGGAGCCGGTGGCGCAGTAGGCGTCCAGCGTCTCCAGATCTTCCGCACTGTTGGCCATGCGGGCGATCGCGGCCACGTCGGCGTTGTCCCGTGCGGCATCGGGGGGTATCTCGGCCAGGAGCGCCAACGCCCCCAGATCGTCGTTGCGGACGACCGGCTGACGTGGGGTGGTGAAACGGAGGGCGGTGCGGGCCTGCCGCCAGGACCGGTCGGGACTCGCGGCAGCGCCGATGCCCGCGCGGACACCCGCTGGAAACCGGGCCGGGTCCACGGTGGTGGCCAGGATGACGCCCACACCGGCGAGCGATGCCGCCCGCACCGGACGGGCCGGGCAGATCAGGCCGCCGACCTGATCGAGCGGGAGCCGCGAGCGGACGGCGAGGACGCGAACGGGCAGGTCGGCGGCGAACCCCAGGAGCCGTAGCGCCCGGGCTCTGGCCGCCTCGTCGCTGTCGGCGCTGATCACCAGTTCGACCAGGGCGGGGTCGGCCATGGTGGTGCGGGCCGGGCCGTACCTCTCCACGACGGCCGCGGCGGCGATGGCGAGCCGGTCCAGCAGCACCCCGTCGAGCGGACTCGGTGAGCCGGGGCGCTCCAGCCACACCGTGCCGATCTCCTCCTCATCGAGCGTGATCGGCGCCGTGGTGGACGCGGGTGACGGCGGGCCGGAGGCCTGCCCGCCGTCGGGCAGGGCACGGATCACCCGCCCCGTGCCGGACAGCCGAATCCCGGCCACGCACTCGGCCAGGCCCGCCGAGGCCCGGGCCAGCGCCGCGAGATCCACCCGTCGGCGCATCAGCGTGTCGTAGAACGCGACGACACGGATCACGCCTTGGACCTGTGAATCCAGGTGCGGCAACCGTTCGGCCAGTGCCTCCATGGCACGACAATAGCGCCGATCGGCGCGGAATCCGGGAGGGATGCCCGACGAATGGCGGATGATCTCGGGGGTGACGTTTGTGAGGATGACCGATATGAATCCAGAACTGGAAGCCTTCATCCCCTTTCTCCCGACCGTCGACCTGATCGACCCGGTCACCGATCGCAGGAACTTCGCCAAGCTGGCCGCCGCGAGGCCGGCACCGGACACGGCGGGAATGGAGATCGAGGACCGCACAGTGCCCGCCGGCCCAGACGTGCCGGTGCGGATCTATCGCCCGCACCAGGCGCAGGGCGCCATCGTCTGGCTGCACGGCGGCGGACTGGTCTTCGGCGACCTGGACACCGAGCACCCGTGGGCCACTCGGCTCGCGGACGGCTCCGGCGCGGTGGTGATCTCGGTGGACTACCGCCTGGCCCCCGAGCACCGGTTCCCGGCCGCCCTAGATGACGCCTACGCCGTACTGACCTGGACGGCCGAGCACGCGGCCGAGCTCGGCATCGACCCGGCCCGCATCGCGGTCGGAGGCCACAGCGCAGGCGCCGGGCTCGCGGCCGCGGTGGCGCTGCGGGCGCGTGACCGGCAAGGACCGCCCATCCGCTTCCAGCTGCTCAACGAGCCCGGGCTCGACGACCGGCAGGAGACATGGTCGCAGCGGCACTTCACCGACACGCCCTGGAACTATCGTGACAAGGTCGCCGCGGCGTGGCGGCACTACCTGGGGTCGGTGCCCGCCTCGCCGTACGCCGCCCCGGCGCGGGCCGACGACCTGTCCGGCCTGCCCGCCGCCTACATCACCACCGCGGAGTTCGACCCGGTCCGCGACGAAGGCATCGGCTACGCGCTGCGCCTGCTGCAGGCGGGCGTGCCGGTCGAGCTGCACCAGTGGCCCGGCACCTTCCACGGGTCGCAGGCGATCCTGTCCGCCGAGGTGTCGCAGCGGCAGATCGCCGAACTCGGCGCAGCGCTGCGCCGTGCCCTGGCCGATTGAGGTCGAACGGCTGAGCACCAAGCCGAAGGCCTGTCCCTCACCCACGAAGAGAAGAGATGGGGCCGATTAAAGTTCCTCCATGGCCGATGACGAAAGAGACGGCGAGAGGCTGGTGCCGGATTTCGTCGTCGGCCCTGGCTACGCCTTCTATCAAGGCCCGTCGGTGGACAGCGCGCTTCACCGGCACGCCGCCTTTCAGATCGCCGTCGCCCCCGCGGGCGAGGTGGCCATGGTGGACGCCGACAGCGGCCGTCACCAAGCGCCCGCGCTCGTTGTGCCGCCCATGGTGCGGCATCGGATGCTCGCGACGGCGGACCTTCGGGTGTTCTTCGTCGAGCCGCAGTGCGTGATGGCCGATCGGCTGCGCCGGCGTTACGGTCCCAGGATCACCGTCGCACCCGAACTGCGCCATCTCGACGAAAGCGACGTTCGCCACGCCGGTGCCAGGCCGGCCGACGAACTTGATCCCCGTCTGCTCGCGGCGATGACGGCGCTGTCGGACGGATCGGTCCCGCTGACGGATGTGGCCGCGAGAGTCGGCCTGTCTCCACAACGTTTGCGCTCCTTGGCGCGTAGCCAGCTGGGCATGCCGTTGGCGCGCTGGCGCGCTTGGCGTCGGCTGCGCGGAGCGGTCGAGGCGTTGCGGAACGAGGAGTCCCTGGCCGACGCGGCGATGACGAGCGGCTTCGCCGACCAGGCGCACCTAACACGGTGGATGCGCGAGATGATGGGCTTGACACCCAAGGTGGTGACCCCGCTGCTGCGCTCCTCAGGGCCGGAACGCGACGTACACCGAGATCGAACCCGTGAACGTCGGCACAACCTCGGCCTCCCTCACGTCACGGAAACCGGCCTGGGCGATCAGGTCCGGCAGGATGCCCTCGGCGTTGGGCCGGGTGTCCTCGACCCCGTCCGCGAACTGCACCAGCCGGAATGCCAGCCGCATCAGCCTGGTGCGTTGTAGCCCGTAGTCGGCGATGACCAGCTTTCCGCCGGGCCGCACCACCGTGTACATCGACGCGAGGATGGCCTGCTTCATATCGAGCGGACATTGGTGGAACACCAGGCTGGACACCACCGTGTCCGCGACACCGGATCCAAGGACCTGCGGCAACGCATCGCCCATGCCGATCTTCCACTGGACCCTGGCGCCGGAGGCCTCGGCCTTGCGTTGTGCCACCGCGATCACGTCCGGGTCCGGGTCCACGGCGATGACCTGTGTACGCGGCTCGATCCGATTCAGCAACAGCTCCGTCGAACCGGTGCCGCATCCCACGTCGACGATGACATCCTCCGGCCGCGGCGCGACGTGCATGAGCATCAGAGCGCGCCACAGCCGTTCACGGGTCAGCGCGACAATCGAATCGTAGAATCGCGTGGGCGCCACGCGCCCCAGAGCGGGAGTGAATGTGTTTCCGGCCATGTCCGTAGTCTCGGCGGCACGGCATGCCCCGTCTTGAACGAAACGCTCGGCCCGTCCTCGGCGCCATTCGTCGCGCTCTTCGCTCTCATCACCGCGATCGGACCATGGTTCACTCCTGCGGCTACCCGCATTACGCGAGGTCGCCGATGCGGCACCCGCATCCTGGTATGCCCTCGTACCGATCGGACACCATATGGCCGAGTACGGATCGCGGACGGCTGAAATGGAGGCATGCCGTTACTTCCGCGCCGTCGCGTCCACCGCCGAGCCGTCACGGTCACGGCCCCGCCGACGCTCCACTCGCCGCGTTCGGCCATCTGGTGGATCGTCTGCGTGATCGTGCTGGTGGGCGCCGCAGTCGCCAGCGCCTTGTGGTGGCTTTTGGCCGACCCTGCCGCCACCGTTCCCCTCTCAGGTGCCGTCGGCGGAAGCGCGGCGGGGAGCGCGCGGGGGGAGATGCTGCGCACCGCATTGGCCGCAGGCGCCGGGGTGGGGGCGGCGGTCACGTTGATGCTGGCCTTTCGCCGCCAGCGCCACCAGGAGATCACCGCCGCGCACACCACCCACGACGCCACCGAGCGCCGGGTGACTGAGCTGTACACCACAGCGGTCGAGCAGCTCGGCCACGAGGCCGCCGCGGTGCGCCTGGGCGGCCTGTACGCTCTGGAACGCCTGGCCCAGGACAACCCCGGCCACCGGCAGACCATCGTCAACGTGATCTGCGCCTACCTGCGCATGCCGTACGTCCCGCCCGAGCTCGCCCCCGCCTCTGGCCCGGAGCGGGAAGACGAGGACACACCACCGCAGGAAGCCGACGAAGCAGGCGGTGAGGCACAAGGGCAGCAGGACGACGACAGCGCAGGAGCGGCGCAGGAGTCACAGGACGCCAGCGACGGGGGAACCCCTGTGGCAACGACACGTCGGCGCCGCCCAACGCCGAGCTCTCGGCGCCGCCATCCGCAGGCACGGCGGGATGCCGGTGACCGGGAAGGGGAACGGCAAGTCCGCCTGACCGCCCAGCGCATCCTGGGTGAGCATCTGCGCGATGACCGTCCCCGCGACCGGCGAGACAAGCTTCCGCCCGGCCCGCGGTTTTGGGAGGGCATGCGCATCGACCTGACCGGCGCCACCCTCATCAACCTGGACTTCGGTCACTGCCACACCGCGGAGGCCAACTTCACCGGGGCGACCTTCAGCGGGAACGCCGTGTTCGACGAGGTCACCTTCACCGGGAACACCGCATTCAACGAGGCCACCTTCACCGGAGACGCCGTATTCGGCGAGGCGACCTTTACCCGGACCGCCGGGTTCCGCAGGGCGACCTTCACCCGAACCACCATATTCACCGGGGCGACCTTCACCGGAGACGCCGTATTCGGCGAGGCGACCTTCACCGGGGACGCCGTATTCGGCGAGGCCATCTTCTCCGGAGCCGCCGGGTTCCGCAGGGCGACCTTTACCCGAGCCGCCGAGTTCCGCATGGTGACCTTCACCGGAGACGCCGTATTCGGCGAGGCGACCTTCACCCGAACCGCCGGGTTCCGCAGGGCGACCTTCACCCGAACCGCCGAGTTCCGCATGGTGACCTTCACCGGGGGCGCCATATTCGACGGGGCCATCTTCTCCGGAGCCGCCGGGTTCCGCGGGGCGACCTTCACCGAGGGCGCCGGATTCCGCGGGGCGACCTTCACCGAGGGCGCCGGATTCGGCGAGGCGACCTTCACCCGGACCGTCGAGTTCACCGGGGTGATCTTCACCGGGGACGCCGTATTCGACAAGACCATCTTCTCCGGAGCCGCCGTGTTCGGCGAGGCGACCTTCACCCGGACCGCCGGGTTCCGCAGGGCGACCTTCACCCGGACCACCATATTCACCGGGGCGACCTTCACCGGGGACGCCGTATTCACCGGGGCGACCTTCACCGAGGACGCCGTATTCGACGAGGTGACGGCAGTTCCTACGGGCGATCATGTGTGGCCAGACGGATGGCGTCTGGAGGTGACCCCCGAAGGTGCGGGCCGTCTGGTCGCAGACGACGTGACCGACGAACCGGTTGACGTACCGGACGAGAACGCTTGACCGGATGAAGCTCTGACAGCGCCTGGGACGCCCTCACCCGGTAGCGCACCCACCCCTGTCCGCTGAGCCCACTCCTCTGCCCTGGGCTGTACGGGTGCCATCGGTCGGGTCCCCTGGTCCGGGTCGTCGTGGGCGGGGAAGAGATCGAGGGATGCCACACCGGCGACCTCGCGCAATCAACTGTCGTGAATTCGATGCCGTGGTGCCTGCCTGCGTTGTCGAACGTAGCCGCCGACGAGGGATACGACGATTGCCGGTCAGTCGGTCATCAAGCGCCGGGGCGGCGCTTCTTCCCTTCCGGGGTGAAGGTGGGCGCTTCTTCCCTTCCGGGGTGAAGGTGAAGGTGTCCCTGAACGGTCCCGTCCCGCTGCGAACCGCGAGAAGGACGGGCTCGCCGTAAACCGGCGGCCAGGTCGACTCGGCATCGGGGGCGGTTCCGTTCCAGAGAAGAGGCGCACCTAGCGGCGGGCGCGTTCCAGGGCGTCCCAGAAGCCTCTGCGGAGGGCGTGGCGGACCTCGTCGTGCAGCAGGAAGTCGATCGGCAGGGAGGACCCCTGCAGGAGGCGGGCCTCCAGATCGGAGGGCATGCGGGGCTTACGGGCCAGGACGGCCTCAAGCCACAGCGCGGGGGCGTCCTTCGCGACGGACTCGCCGAAGTCGTAGCCCTCCTTGTGGGCGGCCTTCACCGCGTCGGAGAGGGTGGTCGTGCCGTTGCCTGCCGCCTGGGGCGGCACGGGGGCGGCCTGAGGCCCGGTGTACGCGCCGAGCTGGCCCGGCTGGTAGCCGGTGTTCGCGGAGGCGTACGGCGGAGCCGTCTGCAGCGGTCCCGTCGGGCTGCTCGGAGTGACCGGCAGCGGGGCCTGGACCTGCTGTGGCTGCGGCTGTGCCGGTTGCTGCGGCTGGAGCTGCGGGGTGACCGGCGCGACGGACGGCTCCGGGGAGTACGCCGGATAGGCGGGCAGCGCGGGCTGGGCGTGTGCCGCCCTCGAGGACTGGATGACCGGCACGGGACCGGTCGGCGAGGCCCCGCTCGAGAGGGACGCCAGGGATGCGACGGCCTGCCCGTTGGCGCTCGGCTGATGACCGTTGCCCAGCGCGGGAGTCTCTCCTCCGCCGGGGGCCAGGGTGACGTACGGCCGCAGGTGGCTGCTGCCGATCTCGATCAGGTCGTCACACTCCTGGCGGAGCGAGCGGGAGACGGCCCAGCTGCCGTCGGCGGTGATGTGCACGACAGTGACCCGGATGCCGAGGTCCTGTGCGTCGCAGACGACCTGCGCCAGGTCCTCGTCGCCGCTGACCACGACGGCGTCGCAGACCGCGCTGTTGCGGGCCAGGGTCATCAGGTCGCGGTGGACCTGGGCGTCCACCCCCTCGCGGCGCCCCGGGCGGATGCGGGAGAGGCGGAGCTTGAGGCCGGGGATGTCGGCCAGCGCGTCGTGCTCGGGGGTGCGGCGGCCCTCGACGGTCGCCTCGTACCAGTAGCAGCGCAGCAACGGCAGCCCGGTGCGCTCCTTGGACAGATTGTTGAGAAGCTTGAGCAGGCCCGGGTAGTCCCACGAGACGGCCTCCCGATGGCGGGTGCCGTGCACGGCCATCGCACCGTCGGCCAGCAGATAGCCAGCGTCCACGAAAAGCGCGCAGCGATCCACGCGACACCGCCCTTTCTCCGTGGCCCGGCCCTTCCGGCTCAGACAAGCCTGAAAGAACCCCTGAGAGACCAGAACAGGCGGCCCTTTCTCAGGGTAATCAAGCAACTGATCGTCCGAGGGTGAATCCCGACGATTCGACCCGCGCATGACCATACGCCGGAGTGTTCACGCAGACCGTACCAGTTTGTCCCGTTCTTGAAGCCCTCCTCGAGGGTTGTATTCATCCACCCCCACCGCCACCCGCTCGCTCGGGGCTCTCCCCGGGCCGCCCTAGTCTTGTTGCCATGAGCGATCGTGAGAACCTGCTGGCCGAAATCAAGGACAAGGGCGTCGTGCACGGAAAGGTCGTGCTGTCCTCCGGCAAGGAGGCCGACTTCTACGTGGACATGCGCAGGGTGACCCTCGACGGGCACGCGGCGCCGCTGGTCGGCCGGGTCATGCTGGACCTCACGGAGGACCTCGACTACGACGCCGTCGGCGGGCTGACCCTGGGCGCCGACCCGGTGGCGACGGCCATGCTGCACGCGGCGGCGGCGCGCGGCCGTACGCTCGACGCCTTCGTCGTCCGCAAGGCGCAGAAGGCGCACGGCATGCAGCGCAGGATCGAGGGGCCGGACGTCGCCGGGCGGCGGGTGCTCGCGGTCGAGGACACCTCGACGACCGGCGGGTCCCCACTGACCGCGGTTGAGGCGCTGCGCGAGGCGGGCGCCGAGGTCGTCGCGGTGGCCACGATCGTGGACCGGGGCGCCGCCGACGCGATCGCCGCCGCGGGCCTGCCGTACCTGACCGCCTACACCCTTCAGGACCTCGGGCTCGCCTGAGAACGCGCCCGCCCGCCCCTGAGGACCGGTGCGGGGCCGTACGGGACCCCGGGCGAGGAAAGCCCCGGGGCCCGGTCTCAACCGCGGGAGGCGGTGAACTCCTGACGCTCCCCCGGCGCTCCCGGGGGACGGTCGGCCCCGTTCACCCGCACCCGTACCGCCGCGGAGTCGGCCAGCACCACGTCGATCTTGTCGTCGAAGAACTGGACCTGCTCGTCCCGGTCCATCTCCCGGTTGAGCAGCACGTCGCCTCCGGCGACCCTGAGGAAGACCGTGGGGCAGCGCTCCCGCAGGCACTGGACGAGGACCGTCGGAACCCGCTCCGGAGAGGCGGAGGAGACCGTGGCCGTCGGCGTGGGCGTGGGCGTGGCGGCGGGTTCCCGGTCCACGGAGAGCGCTCCCGACAGGGACATCACACCGACCACGATCAGGGCGACCAGCCCCAGCACCGCCAAACCCACGAGCACGAGGCGGGCGATGCCCATCGGATCAGACCTGTGGCGTCCCACACTGTGGAGGGTAGCGGCCGGTACGCGGGTCGCACGAGCGACCTGGAGAAACGGTCAGGAGTGCGCGTCTCCGCCGGGCGAGCCGGTCGGCGCGGCACGGTGGTGCTTGCCCTGCGGCGCGGGTACGGCTCCGCCGCCCTCCTTGCGGCCCTTCACGACCTCCAGGACGATCGGGATGAGGGACAGCACGATGATCACCAGGGCGCCCGGCAGGATGTATCTGTCGATGTTGGGCACCGCGGAGCCGACCAGGCGGCCGAAGATCAGCATGCCGTCGGTCCACAGGACCGCACCAACGCAGTTCCACAGGAAGAACCGCTTGGCGTCCATGCCGAGCATGCCCGCGACGGGGTTCAGGAACGTCCGCACGATCGGGATGAACCGGGCGATCACCACGGCCCTGGCCGGGCCGAACCGCTGGAAGTAGTATTCGGCCTTCTCGACGTACTCCCGCTTGAAGAGCTTGGAGTCGGGCCGGTCGAACATCTTGCGGCCGTATCGCGCGCCGAGGTAGTGGCCGAGCTGGGCGCCCAGGATCGCGCAGATGGGCGCCAGGACAAGCAGCAGCGGGAACGACAGCGGTTCGAGGCCGGGAATGGCCTTGGCCGCTTCCGCGGTGCTGAACACCCCGGCCGCGACGAGCAGCGAGTCACCGGGCAGGAAGAAGCCGAGCAGCAGCCCGGTCTCGGCGAAGATGATGCCGAGCACGCCGATGGTGGCGAACGGGCCGAGCAGGCCGAGCCACCACTTCGGGTCGAGGATGTTATGCAGGAGGTCCATCGGCCTGAAGCCTACCTGCCGAACACCCGGAGCGAGAGATCGTCACAGGCAGAAGTGTTGCCCGGGCTGTCCGGCCGGGAAGGAACCCTGGATACTGGCCAACGGGCCATGTCCGTGAACGGCCCCGCGCCAGCAGTTGACCGCCGTCTCTAGGGAGATGACACCGATGCCCATCGCGACTCCAGAGGTCTACGCCGAGATGCTCGACCGGGCCAAGACCGGCGAGTTCGCCTACCCGGCGATCAACGTGACCTCGTCCCAGACCCTCAACGCCGCGCTCAGGGGTTTCGCCGAAGCGGAGAGCGACGGCATCGTCCAAGTGTCCACC
Organism: Streptosporangium sp. NPDC051023; assembly: GCF_040689595.1. Classification (NCBI taxonomy): domain Bacteria; kingdom Bacillati; phylum Actinomycetota; class Actinomycetes; order Streptosporangiales; family Streptosporangiaceae; genus Streptosporangium; species Streptosporangium sp. NPDC051023. Next base: position 44,755 of record NZ_JBFBCE010000004.1, read on the forward strand.
GGCGGGGCCGAGTTCCTGTCCGGGACCACCGTCAAGGACATGGTGACCGGCTCGGTCGCGCTGGCCGAATACGCCCGGGTCGTCGCGGCCAAGTACCCCGTGACGGTCGCGCTGCACACCGACCACTGCCCCAAGGACAAGCTCGACGGCTTTGTCCGCCCGTTGCTCGACATCTCACTCGAGCGGGTCGCGCGCGGGCAGGACCCGCTGTTTCAGTCACACATGTGGGACGGCTCCGCCGTACCACTTGAGGAGAACCTGACGATCGCGCAGGAGCTCCTGGAGAAGACCGCCCGCGCGAAGATCGTCCTCGAGGTGGAGATCGGCGTCGTCGGCGGTGAGGAGGACGGCGTTGTCGGCGAGATCAACGAGAAGCTCTACACCACCGCCGAGGACGCCCTCGCGACCGCCGAGGCCCTGGGCCTGGGCGAGCGGGGCCGCTACATGCTCGCCGCGACCTTCGGCAACGTGCACGGCGTCTACAAGCCGGGTCACGTCAAGCTCCGTCCCGGCGTGCTGAAGGAGATCCAGGAGGCCGTCGGCGCGAAGTACGGCAAGGAGAAGCCCTTCGACCTCGTCTTCCACGGCGGCTCCGGCTCGCTGCTCGAGGAAATCCACGAGGCGATCTCGTACGGCGTGATCAAGATGAACATCGACACCGACACGCAGTACGCCTTCACCCGCCCGATCGCCGACCACATGTTCAAGAACTACGACGGCGTGCTCAAGGTGGACGGCGACGTCGGCAACAAGAAGGCCTACGACCCTCGCTCGTACGGCAAGGCGGCGGAGACGTCCATGGCCGCCCGCATCGTCGAGGCCTGCCAGCACCTGAAGTCCGCGGGCACCAGGCTCACCTGAGCCCCTCCCCCCGCACCCCGGTGGGCCGTCCCCGCGACGGCCCACCGGAAGACCGCGGTCCCACCACGGTCCCGCCGCGGTCCCACTGTTCCCGCTGTTCCCGCTGTTCCCGCGTCTGGCTCGTTCCCGTCGCGGGACCGGCCCCCAGGGCCGGGACGGAGCGGGCGCCCGCGGATCATGTCCCGACCTCGACCGTCCTCCCCCAGGTGGCGTCGTCCTCGATGTGCTTCACCATGTAGTCGGCGAGGTCCGCCCGCGAGATGCTCCGCAGCCCCGGCAGGTGGCCGTCGATCGCGGCGCGCTGGCGTCCGGTCGGCAGGCCGTCGGTGAGCATCGGCGGACGGATGATCGTCCAGTCGACGGGGGCAGCCTTGACAAGGCTTTCCATGACGGCCATGTCGGCGTAGCCGTGACGGTACAGCCGCTGGATGACGAACCTGGTGACGAGCCGCTGGGCGAACGGGGTCTCCGGCGGGATCTCCAGTCCCGCCGACGACAGGCACAGCAGGCGCCGCACTCCGGTCTCGCGCATGGCCTCGATGAGGTTGGACGTCCCGCGGGAGTACACGGTGGTGGGATGCCCGCGGTCCCTGCTGCCCAGGCAGGACAGGACCGCGTCGTGACCGGCGACCTCACCCTTCCACGCCCCGGGCTCCAGGACGTCCCCGGGGACGACGGTCAGCCTGCCCTGGCCGGCCGCGGAAACCTTCGCCGGATCCCGGACGACGACGGTGACGTCGTGACCGGCGTCGAGCGCCTGGGCCAGGACCTGCAGACCCGTCCCGCCCGTCGAACCGAAGATGATCAGTCTCACGCGCTGTCCGCGAGAGTCTCGACCAGGGCGGCGGCCAGGGCGCGCTGCCCGGCGAGGGACAGGTGCACCCCGTCGTCGAGGTGGAACGACTCCGCGCCCTGCCCCGCGATCACGGAGCCGCTGTCGACCACGGGTTCCGGTTGCGTGGCCAGGAATCGCCCGATGGGGTCGAGGTCGCGGTTGCTCCAGCCGCTCTCGATCCGCTGGAACGGCTGGTAGGCCGCGACGCGCGCCTCGTCGACCGGGCTCGGGGCGAGCCACGCCCAGCGGGCGGAGGTGCGCCGCGTGACGAGGTCGCGCAGCGCGCGCAGGTTGCGCTCGGTCTCGGAGAGGCCGACCAGGGTCAGCCCGTCGGCGCCGCCGAGGCGCCGGGCGTCGTTCCCGCCCAGCATGCACAGCACCCAGTCGGGCCGCTGGAAGACCACCGTGGAGAAACCGGACAGGGCCTGCGTGGTCGTCTGCCCGGAGACGGCGGCGTTCACCAGGGTGATCCCGTCGTCGGGGCGCCGCAGAGCGATGAGGTGGCGCAGGATCTCGAACCAGGACAGCAGGTCGTCGGTGGTGCTTTCGCCCACGGCGACGACATTCTGGCCGGGCGAGAAGGGCAGCGCGTCGACCTTCTTCGCGAACCCGGGGTCGTCGAGCAGGTCGGCCGCGGTCTGGCGTACCTGCTCCTCGTGGGCCTGCCGTACCCGCAGGTAGGCGTCCTTCTGCAGGCCGAACAACGCGGCGATGCGCGCGTCGTCGAGGCCGCCGAGATATCCCAGGGCCTTCTCCGGGTGCTGGAACCTGATGAGCCGTTCGATCAATGCCGCGTTCATGAGGTTTCGTCCTTTTCTTTCGGTGATGTCGTGGGGGCAGGGCGGACGTCCGTCCTCCGGGTCCGGGTGCGGGGCAGCAGGAATCCGGCGGCGACGAGCCAGGCCAGCCCGGTGAAGCGGGCGATGGGCAGCAGGACGGCCGCGCCGGGCAGCAGCAGGGTGAGCGTGGACAGCTCGGCCACGAGGGCGATGGCCAGGCCGGCCAGCGCGAACGGGCGCGGCAACAGCCCGGCCAGCCACCCCGGTACGGCGATGCCCGCGACGAGCAGTCCCAGGAAGACGACGTGCCCGGTGCCGCCGGTGGCGAAGGCGAGATCCTGCAGCGCGTGGACCACGGCGGGCTCGGCGAGCACCTCGGGGCGTGACAGCGTCCAGCCGAACAGCGCGGACAGGGCCAGCATGGCCGAGGCCAGCACGCCACCCGTCAGGCCGATGGTTGCGCCGGGCGCGCGGATGCCGAGGTTGCGCAGGCGGGCCGAGACGGTCGCCGCGTAGATCGCCATCGGGACGGAGGCGGCGAACTGCAGGAACCCGCTCACTCCCACGGCGTCCCCGTGGTCGCGGAAGTAGGCCAGGATTCCCGCGGAGGGGCCAAAGGGCGAGGGGAAGGTCTCGCCGCCCGCCATGACCGTGCTGACGACGATCCCGGCCAGGAACAGCACGGTGAACACGACGCCGAGGATCCCCAGCGGCGGCCCTGCCTCGTTCTGCCGCCGGACGGGCGCGAGGTCGGAAGGGGTCGCGGTCACATGATCACCCGCCCGCCGGTCAGGTCGAGGGTGACGCCGGTGATCCAGGACGAGACGTCAGAGGCGAGATACAGGACGGCCTGGGCGACGTCCTCCGGGCGTCCGATGCGGCCGAGAGGATACGACGCGGCCAGCTCGTCGAGCTGCTCGGCGGACATGAACCGCTGTATGCGGTCGTTGAGCACCGCGGAGGGGGCCAGGCAGTTGACGCGGACACCGTGCCCGCCGACCTCGTTCGCCAGGTGCTTGGTGAACATCACCACGCCCGCCTTCGCCACGGCGTAGGCGGCGTTCGCCCCGCTCGGGTGGCGTCCCGCCGTCGAGGACATGGTGATGATCGCCCCCTCGCCCCGCTCGACCATGGCGGGCAGGAACGCGGCCACCGTCAGGTAGACCGACGTCAGGTCGGACTCGATGATCGCGCGCCACCGAGCCGCCCCGAGGTCGGCCGTCGACGCGGGCGCCCCCTGGCCTCCCGCGAACGCGGCGAGGATCTCCACCGGTCCCAGCTCGCGCTCGACCGTGTCGCGCATGGCCAGCACCTCGGCCTCGTCGGTGACGTCCGCGGGCGCCGCGACCGCCGTACCGCCGTCTGCCGTGATCGTCGCGACGACCTCGTCGATCGCCGCCCGGTCGCGGCCGTTCACCGCGACTTTCGCGCCGCAGGCCGCCAAGGCGAGGCAGGTCGCCGCGCCGATTCCCCGTGAACCGCCGGTCACCAGCGCGACCTTGCCCCCCAGGGCCGGACGGCGCGGCAGGGCGCCGTCGATGTCGCTGGACACATCCTTCTCCGTTCTCTTAGGTGAACTATTCATAGCACAGAACTATTCACTGGAGCTACCATCACTGCATGACCAGAGAACGGCAGGCCGGACCCGAGGGCGGGGCCGCGTCACAGTTCAGGCCAAGGGGCACGGCGTTCCTGCTCGCACAGGTGGGCGCGCACGCCGCCGCGCGGTTCGCCGAACGGATCAGCGTCCTGGGCGTCGTCCCCGCCGACGTCGGGCTGCTGCGCATGATCGCCATGCAGCCGGGACGTAGCCAGCAGTCCCTGGCCGGGGAGCTGGGAGTCGTGCCGAGCCGGGTCGTCACGCTGATCGACGGCCTGGAACGCAAGAAGCTCGTCGAACGGCGGCGCAACCCCCAGGACCGCCGCAACTACGCGCTGTACCTCACGGACGACGGCATGCGCGTGATGGCCGAGATGCGCGAACTCGGCTCAGCGCACGAGGACGAGATCTGCGCGGCACTCGACAGAACCCAGCGCGAGCAGCTCGCCGGGCTCCTCGAGGCCGTCGCCGCCCAGCAGGGCCTCGCCTACGGCGTCCACCCCGGCTACCGCCAGCCATCCCTCTGACACCGGGCGTCTTTGACCGGGCGCACTCTGACACCGGGCGCGCTCCGGCGCCGAACCACCCCTTCGGCCCCTTCAGCGCCGAACGCCCGCGACCGGCCGTACCGCTCGCGACCACAGGAAAAGGGCATCCGGGACCTCGGGAGAAGTAAGGCACGTCTCAGAGGGCCGATCTTGGCCTGACCCCGGTGTAACGGGTAGGACTGTCCTATGGAATCGCACGAGAACCTTCTTGCCGGTCCGCCGCCGACCCGGCTGCCCGACCTGCCCGAGGCCAGAGAGGCCCTGGAGTCCGGCGCCCAAGCATCCGACGTCGCCGCGCGCTTCCCGGCCTATCCGGCCGCCTGGGCCACGCTCGCGGACGAGTACTTCGCGGCGGGGCACGCCGTGACGTCGTACGCCTTCGCCCGCACCGGCTACCATCGCGGCCTCGACCAGTTGCGCAGGGCCGGCTGGAAGGGCCACGGCCCCATTCCCTGGGATCACGAGCCGAACCGCGGTTTCCTGCGTTGCCTGCACGCGCTCGGCCGCGCCGCCCTGGCCATCGGCGAGAAGGAAGAAGCGGAGCGGTGCCAGCAGTTCCTGAAGGACTCAAGCCCCGAGGCCGCCGAGGAACTGGGCACCCGCTGAGCCCTGTGGAACCTCTCCGCCAGGACGGGAGATCCCCATTTCCGACCAGGTCGGGTATTCTCACCTCGCAAGAGCCCCTGCCGCGATTGCGTCAGGGGCTTTGGTTTTTGTGGTGGGAGATTAGCGATGCCGGCTGTCGTTCTCGTGGGTGCCCAGTGGGGCGATGAGGGCAAGGGTAAGGCGACCGACCTGCTCGGTGACCAGGTCGACTACGTCGTCAGATACCAGGGTGGCAACAACGCGGGGCACACCGTCGTCATCGGCGACCAGAAGTACGCGCTGCACCTGCTGCCGACGGGAGTCCTCTCCCCGAACGTCATCCCGGTGATCGGCAACGGCGTCGTCATCGACCCGGGCGTGCTGCTGAGCGAGATCGACGGCCTCCAGGCGCGCGGGGTCTCCTCAGAACGGCTGCTCATCTCCGCGAACGCGCACCTGATCATGCCGCACCACAAGGCCCTCGACAAGGTCACCGAGCGCTACCTCGGCAAGGCCAAGATCGGCACCACCGGACGGGGCATCGGTCCCGCGTACGGCGACAAGATCTACCGGATGGGCGTGCGGGTCCAGGACCTGCTCGACCCGGGCATCCTGCAGAAGAAGATCGAGGTCGCCCTGGGCGAGAAGAACCAGATCCTCACCAAGATCTACAACCGCAGGGCGATCGACGCCGACAAGGTCCTGGAGGAGTACCTCGGCTACGCCGAGCGCCTCAAGCCGCACATCGCCGACACCTCGCTGATCCTGAGCAAGGCTCTGGACGAGGGCAAGGTCGTCCTCCTGGAGGGCGGCCAGGGCAACCTGCTCGACATCGACCACGGCACCTACCCGTTCGTCACCTCCTCCTCCCCGACGAGCGGGGGCGCCTGCTCCGGCTCCGGCATCCCGCCGACCCGCCTCACCCGCGTGATCGGCATCCTCAAGGCCTACACGACCCGCGTCGGCTCCGGCCCGTTCCCGACCGAGCTCGAGGACGAGATGGGCGACTGGCTGCGCACCACCGGCGGCGAGTACGGCGTGACCACGGGCCGCAACCGCCGCTGCGGCTGGTTCGACGCGGTGATCGCCCGCTACGCCAGCCGGATCAACGGCGTCACCGACTTCTTCCTCACCAAGCTGGACGTGCTGTCCGGCCTGGAGAAGATCCCGGTGTGCGTCGCCTACGAGGTCGACGGCGTCCGCTACGACGAGATCCCGATGACCCAGACCGACTTCCACCACGCCAAGCCGGTCTACGAGGAGTTCCCCGGCTGGCAGGAGGACATCACCGGCGCCAAGACCTTCGAGGACCTGCCCGCCAACGCGCAGGCCTACGTCAAGGCCCTGGAGAGCATGAGCGGCGCCCGCATCTCCGCCATCGGCGTCGGCCCCGGCCGTACCGAGACGCTCCAGATCCACCCGCTGATCTAGGCGACACACGGCGGCGTCCCGCCCGCGAAGGAGGCCCTTCGGGACGGCGGGACGTCTTCGCCGTGCCCGGGGTCAGTCCTCGTCGCGCCCGAGGTCAGCCGGTGCGGTGATCCACCCAGGCCCGGCAGGCCGCGGCGGTGCGCAGCCGCTTCGCCCGGAGGTGGGCGGGCCCGGTCTCGGCCATACGGGCGGCGAACAGCATCCTGACCGCGGTCAGCCCGGTGACCGCGGCCGGTGGCGCCTCGCTCCACGCGGGCACCCGTGCGGCGGCCCGCTCGGCCTGGGCGGGGCTGTGCCCGGCGTCGATCAGGCGGGGGATCAGCAGAGCCGTGTCGACCCAGACTGCGCCCTGGCAGGCCATCGACCAGTCAACAACCCACACGTGGCCACCCTCGATGAGGAGGTTGTCCGCGTGCAGGTCTGCGTGAAGCAGCCTGTCGCTGGCGAAGTCGCTGAGGTTCAGCGCTTTGACGAGTGGCCCGTACTGGTCTGCGTCCAGAGGAGCGGCGGCCAACTGTTCCTCGGCCGAGCGTAGAAGCCCATCAAGCTTGTCAGCGATGAGCGGGGCAGGCCATGGACACGGCACGCCGAGGACGGCGATGGCGTCCAGTACGGCGGGCAGGTCCGGTGAGCCTGGGGAGAGGTTGGCGGGGCGGCCAGGCACGTGTTCGAACAGCAGCAGATGCCAGCCTGCGACATCGGCTGCCCATAGCAAGCGCGGCGCAGAGACGCTCGCGGGCAGGGCCTGGGCGAAGGCGCGCTCCCGCAGCAGATGGTGGGCGACCGGCGCGGCGGCGGGAGCCGCCTTCACGAAGAAGGCGGCCCCCTCGGTGGTGGTGGTGATGGTGGCGGCGATGCCGGAGGTCAGGCCGACCGGCGCTGACTGGACGCCAGTGACGGGACCGGTTCGCTCCTGGATCGCCTCACGAGCCTGCTCAGGCAGATCAGCCCACTGCCTTCTTCGGACTTTCACTACACCCCGCATAGCACTGATGACACTTGGACGTGCAGTTGGAAGCGGGGCTCGGCCACACGACCGGGTCGACGCGGTAGCCGCCGCCGTCATGGCCTCAACGGTAGCCGCCAGACGGGGACCGGTCCCGACTTCTCCAGGGATGTCGTCGGGGAGGTGATCGCACGTCTAGACAGTCTCGGCACCGTGTCCGGCAGCGATCGCGTCGATGTGGCGTGCGAGCTCGAAGTCCTTGGCCGTGAGGCGGTTTCCGGCGTCGTGGGTGGTGATCGCGAAACGGATCCGCTGCCAGGTGATGTGAATGTCGGGATGGTGGCCGATCTCCCGGGCCTTGGCCGCGACGTACATCGCCATGTGCACGCACTCGTGATACGTGTGCTTGAACGTGCGCGCGATGGCGTGGTCCTCGCGCTCCCATCCTGGCAACTCGGCCAGACGGGCCGCGATCTCCTCTTCGGACAACGGCTGAGGAATCATCGTCATCTCCATACCGAGGGGTCAGGGCAGCGGCCTCCGGCTTCCCTCACGGTTCCCGAACCGGTCAGCCGATGGATAATCCTCCCCTCGTCCTGTGGAGATCTGCCCCAAGGGGAGGTCGGGGTATGGGAGAGACCAGACGCGGTCTCGATTCGAAGTTTCGGACGCGCGCAGGAGTTCGGTCTACAGGCGCCGGGGGACATCGGTGCGGCGGGGATAGGGTGCCACAAGTTCCACGCCGACGAGAGAAGCACCATTGACCGTTTCCGGCCACAAGTAGCTCTCGTCTTTTGGAGGACGGCCGCGACGCGATATACGGGTGCGTGGATAGGGAACCGAATCGCCACCAATCCAGCGTTCGACACTCTTGACAGACGCCTCGGCCGCTTCGGCGAGCCGGACTGTGTCGAAACCGGCTTTACCGGATTGGGTAATCCCACCCCCTGATCCGCGCTCAGCGCAGCAGGGCGACGGGCGTGCGAGCTGTACGGCCGGAACACGTCCCAGGCACCCGGGCCACGGACCCGTCGTCCTCCTCGATCAGTTTCCCAGCCCCAGAACTCGAACGGTTCTCCACCGGTACTCGCCCTCGTCCCGGTTCAGGTCGATCAGTGAGACGCGGGTGAGGGTAACGGGTATGACATCGCGGTACTGGCCCAGCGTTTCTCGGACAAGGTTCAAGGGTTCGCCGCTGGTGTTGGCGTAGGCGAGGCTGACGTGCGGACGGAACTCCTCGGTTTCGGGCACCCGGTCGGCTCCCCACACCTGACCGATCCCTCTCCTGATGGCTGCCCGAGCCTCGGTAAGAGCCGCATCCGGCCGAGCCGGGAGGTGAACACCTTCGGCGTCAACCACCAGCGGTCCGAGCCGCACCTCGATCGGGCTCAGATCCGCGATCTGCATGGCCACCGCAGGGCTGATCACCGCCAGGTCCGCTTCGCTCACCTCATCGGCGAAACCGATTCCCTGGGTCGTCATGTGCAGCCACTGGGGAGGGATGGGATCCAGCACCGCCACACCGTCCAGAGCAAGGCGTACCCGCTGGACGAACTCGTGCAGTGCCGCCTGGTCCTCCATGAGGAAATGCCAGGTGTAGAAGCTACGGCCGGGCCGCCAGCCCGGCCGCCACCACCAGTGGTCGCGAGTCTCGGTGTCGTTGTCTGCCACGCCTCACCCTTCGATGTACGGCCTGCTTTCGGCACGAAACGCACCGATCGCCTCCCGGATCACCCTGCCTTGCCCACCCCCACGGGATCCGATCGGGATCCGCTTGGCGACCTCGCCGAGTTGGAGCAGCAACGGCGCCGCTCGGACTTCCATCGGGGTCTCCAAAATCGGTACCAGGACTTCGGCGGCGCCGTCCAAAGCGCCGGTGTCGATGTGAGCGCGCGCGATGTGCAGGACAGTCATCCGCTCAGTGCCCAGGTTCCGGATGTGCGCGGGCCTGCCCTGAGAGATGTCCACAGACCGGGTGGCCACCTCCAGCGCCTGGCCGGGATCGTTGAGCATCAGGTAGGCGTCCGCCCAATAACTCAGGGCCCTCTCCGGGGTGCAGCTCAACGGCCCACCAGGGTAGTCAGCCGGACCGGGCCTGACCTCCTGGGCACGATGAAGCATGTCACGGGCGTCCTCGGTCCTGCCGAGCCGGGCGTAGTCGAGGGCGAGAGTGCTGGTTAGCATCGCCTCGGTTTCACCGCCGACCCGTGCTCCGTAGCTCAGACCACGCTCGGCCCAGGTCAGCGCCTCCAGTTTCCGATCGTCCCAGTAGGCAGCGACCTGTCGTGTCTTGCAGACCCAGGCAAGCAAACCATCGTGCCTACACTCCTTGGCGAAGTGCCAAGCTGCTCGGGCGTGTTGCTCGGCTGCATCAGGGCGGCCGAGGTCAGTGGAGACCCACCCCAAGAATGTCATCGCCCATCCGACGATCACGTACAGGTCCCAGCGGCGGCGCAGTGGCTGGTGCCCTTCCAGCAGGCGCAGCGCCTCGTCGCGAATCCGCCGCACGTCGGCCAGCAGCGGCCCCGTCGGCACCTTCAGGTAGCTGTCGGCGGCACGTTGAAGATCGGCGTTCAGGCGCTCAATCGTTGTTGCACCCACATTGCTCATCTCGGCCTCCGACAAGATGAGATCGGACTCCCGCGCGTATAACCCGAGTTGCTCGTTCCCGTCTAACGGCCGCCGGTCGCGTACCCGAGAAAGAGTCGGTGACCCTACCTCGGAGGTTCCGGGGAATGTGGGTGATCCACCCGGAACGACGTGAGCGCTGCTGTTCGGGTCCGCCCGAGTGTAGTCAATCTGGCTGATCTCATGCTGGTCACTGACGTTGTACAGCGCATATTCGGCATCGGTGAGCAGGCGCCGCGCCGTGACCTGGTAAATCCGAGCGAGCGCGTGCAGCGCGGCTACGCTCGGCCGCCGTCCTTTCGCTGGCCAGTGTTCAAACTGGTAGATCCTCGCCTTAACCATCGTGGACTCGCCCACATCAAGGGCATTCCACCTGTCGGCGACTTCCTGATGGCTGAGATTGTGCGCCCACCTGAGTGCGATCCGGGGACTGATTTCCGGATGGTCGATCTCCCACACGACGGCGATCTGCTCCCAAGTCAAGCCCCGTGCTCGGAGCCGCTGGGAGCGGTAGGCGCGTTGCCGCCTACTGGGTTCGCTGCGCTGGTCCATGGGCTGTCCACCTGGGGGCGATGAGACACCTGACGCTTCACCGTACGCCCAGCAACGGAGCCGTTACAGCTAACTCGCGAAAATCGCATAGGACAAATCCCCAGGTCACAACGGTGTACGGCGCTAACTTTTCTGGCTCTCTCACCAAGCGAATGAAGCCACAGAGACTGAAAGTCCTAGAAATGGTCGACCCGCCCGGCGCTAGCCACGTCCGGGCGGGTCCTTGATCGGACACTGGAGGTCCGACCGTGCACGATGATAAGTCCGCACCACCCGCACCGGCCATTCCCGGCTGGCGGTTGATCGTCAGTGACAAGGGCCGTTTCTGGGCCATCCGCCGCGAGCCGTTCCCCCGGGGCGCCCTGCGCGCCGGGGCGGAACCCACCGTGGACGCCGACACCTTCGACCAGGTGCGGGCCGAGGTCGCCCGCCAAGAGGAGATCGCCGAGCGGGTGGCGTCATGATCGGACGGTCCCGTCCTCACGGGCGGCATCGTGACGGGCAGGCGCGCACGAAGGTGTACCGGCGGCTGTGGGACGGCCCGGCGCGGGCCGAGGCCGAGCGGCTCGACCAGGCGTGGCCGGACTGGACCGTGCTCTACAGCCTGGGCAACCGCCGCTTCTATGCCGTGGCCGCCTGGCCCGACCCCCAGCCGGTGGTCGTCGAAGACGAGACGGCTGCGGGTCTGGAAGGGCGGATGCATAAGGCGGAGACGGCCAGGATCGCCCTGCGCACAGCGCCTGCGGCCTCCTCCGGGGTGTCGCCTTCTCCTGACCGGCGTGGTGGGGCCGTTTCCCTGGCGCCTGCCGTACCGCAGAACCCTTACCCGTCGTCTTCGCGCCGGAGGGTCGCATGATCCCGCCGATCCCCCGCCCCGACCGGCCTGCTCCCTCGCCGGAGCGCGGTGTCGCACGCTGGCGATGCGACACCGTGCAACAGGCCCACCCCGGCTGGCTGATCTTCCACAACTCACAAACCGGAGCCTGGAACGCCTACCGCCGCGCTTTCCCCCGCAAGCAGGAGACCGAAGCCGGAATCACACTCCTGATCAGAGCGAACTCCGCCGAACACCTGGAACGGAAACTGACCGCCCAGGCCGAAATCCAGGCCGCCCTGGCCGCGTCGCCCGCCCCTCCCGCCTGGCCACCTGTCGTGCCCCGTACCTTTCTGCGCTCCTGAAGACCGGTACGGCGAAGCCGGGGAGTTCATCCCCCTCTCCGCTCGCCGTACCACCCACGTGCGGTTCGGGAAGGAGGGCCCGGGCCGCACACCCACGCGGTTCCCAGCCACCGGGGAAGGGGAACCGCCCACGCGCCGGTCACCATGCCTCCGAGGACCGGCGCCCCTCGGTGCCCGGCCAAACATCCCCTCTGGCCGGGCACCACCCGACTTCACCCCCGGCCACACTCATCGGAGAACCCCATGACGACCATCACGGTCATCGGCTCTGACGGCACCTTCAGCGTCGGCGGTGCCGCCGAGCGGCTGCTGACTCCCGGCGAGGTCGCCCGCCTGTTCGACATCGCGCTGTTCTAGGCCGAGCTCAACGCGGCGCGCACCAGCGAGTCATAGGTGTCCCTCATGCGCTCCAAGTCGACACCGAGCGAGCGGGCGAAGGCATCGAGTTCCTCCTGCACGGCGGTGCCGGATTCCTCGCCGCTCGCCGTGCGCTCGATCTCGACGAAGGTCCCCGCGTGCTCGACCTCGTCAACGCAGATCACCATGTCACCGAGGGCTGCGGTCCGCCGGGTCTTCACGATGCGGACCGTGGGGTGGAAGCCCATCGCCACGATGGCGTGGTGCATCTGCTCCCGGTCGGCGACCTCGGTCTCGTGCTCAAGGCAGGCCATCGCGTTGTCCAGAGGCCGTTTGATCGTGAACAGGTGACGGTCTCGCTGGGTGCGCAGCCGGGCGAACGTCACCCCGATCTTGCTCTGCTCGTAGGTCCAGCCGTCCTCGGCGTACGCCTGGTCGTCCTGCCGCGCCGGAGACGAGAGGAGCGCCCCGCGCCGGGCCAGCGCCTCCTCCAGAGCAGGTAGATCACGCACCCGGTACTTAACCTCGATCTCCTGTGCACCATGTGCCACGTCGGCCTCCAGTGTCTGCTGTGACGCGGGGAGCCTATCGAGGGCGTTCGAGGTGCGGCGTGAAGTCGGCGCATCTCACTTGACTTGACAGCGATACATGCGAGTACGGCCCCACCTCTCCGAAGAGGACCGGGACCGTACTGCCGAGACCCCGAGCAGGAGGCCGTGCCCGGCGTCCTGGGCGATGGGGCGTCATTCCTCGATTGCGAGGAGGCTCGGCCTCGGGCGGTTGGCGTCCCGCCCGGCTCACCAGGTCTTGCCTGCCTGCTCCCGGGTCGCGTGGTTGATCCGGTTGAAGAAGTTGGTGATCGCGATGTTCAGGATGATCGCGGACAGCTGCTTGTCGTCGAAGTGGGCGGCGGCTGCGCCCCAGATCTCGTCGGTCACGCCCGGCGCCCCGTCCTGGATCCGGGTGGCGGCCTCGGTCAGCGCGAGCGCTGCCCGCTCCTCCTCGGTGAAGAAGGGCGTCTCACGCCACGCGACCACGTTGTGCAGCCGCTCGTCGGTCTCTCCGTGCTTCTTGGCCGACGCGATCCCGCCGAACACGCACGGGCCGCAGCCGTTGATCTGGCTGGCCCGCAGGTGGACCAGCTCGAGCACGAGCGGGTCGACGCCACCGGCGTGAATCGCCTTGGTGAGGTGCTGGATCGCCGTGTACACGTCGGGGGTCGCCGGGCTCTTCAAGCGTGCTTCCATCGGTCTTGCTCCTTCATCGGTTACCTGCGCCCGTCCGGGCTCGTCATCACCCATGACGGAGCAGAGCCGAGGAAGGTAACGACATGTCCGACACCAGCCCGACGGACCCGGTGGCCGAGGCGTTCGAAATCCAGCGCGACCGGCTGCGCGCGGTCGCCTACCGCATGCTCGGATCGCACGCCGACGCCGAGGACGTGGTCCAGGAGGCCTGGCTGCGGCTCTCCCGCCAGGACACGGCGACCATCCACAACCTCGCAGGCTGGCTGACCACGGTGGTCGGCCGGATCAGCCTCGACGTCCTGCGATCGCGCCAGGCCCACCCCGAGGCGTCCTACGACGACCGGCTGCCCGAGTTGGTGGTGACGGTCGATGACGGCTCCGCGCCGGAGGACCACGTGGCGCTCGCCGACTCGGTCGGGCTCGCGCTCCTCGTCGTCCTGGGATCGCTCGGGCCGAGCGAGCGGCTGGCGTTCGTGTTGCACGACCTGTTCGCGGTGCCGTTCGACGAGATCGGCCGGATCCTTGGCAAATCCACCGACGCCACCAAGATGCTCACCAGCCGCGCCCGCAGGAAGGTGCGGGCGACCGAGCGGCCGACGGTCGTCGGACGGGAACAGCGAGAGGTGGTCCAGGCCTTCCTGGCGGCGGCTCGCCACGGCGACTTCGAAGGGTTGCTGCGCGTGCTCGATCCCGAGGTGAGGCTGACGGCCGACATCCCCGATGGCGTGGTCGTCATCCTCGGCGCCACCGAGGTCGCGGCCAGCGCGCAGTTGTCCGGAGGCGCGGCGGCGCGGGTGCGAGCGGTCCTCGTCAACGGCGTTCCCGGCATCGTCGCCTGGCGCGAGGACGGCGCCCCGCTCTCGGTCATGGCGTTCACCGTCGTCGACGGCCGGATCACCGGCATCGCGGTCGTGGCCGATCCGGTCAGACTCGCGTCGATGAACCTGCCGGATCCGGAATGAGCCATTGCCGAGGTGCTCACCACGTTCCTGCGGGCGATTCACAACATCTTCGAGTTTCCACGCGTCAAAGTGATTGTGAACTCACATACCCAGCACATGAACCGCCCGAGGGCCTGCCGATTCGGAGCCTGGGCGAGCGCCGCCGTCCTCGCCACCTCACTGGCGGCGGTCCCGGGCGCAGGCGTCGCCAACGCGGCCGTCGTGGAGAGTACGGCGGCACAGGCCACCGTCGCCACCGCGGGGAAGACAGGCCAGGCCGCCAACCGGCAGAACCGGGTCGACTGGGCGGCCGTGGTCGAGCCTGCGCTGAACTGCCCTGCCCCGGGGCCGAATGCCACCTGGTACGTCGTGCGCGCCCACGTCGCGGCCGTCGGCGACCTCACCCGTGACGGACGGCGCGAGACCGTCGTCGTTTCGTCGTGCCCGAGCCCGACGTCGAGCAATCCCCTGATCGCCTTCGTCTACGACGGGGCCTCCAAGCCCTCGGCCCCCCACCTGCTCGGGAAGCTCGGCAAGGACCGCTACTTCAAGTCCCTGAAGGCCACGATCCACGACGGGCGGGTGAACCTGCGCGGCAAGGTGGTCAGCGACCAAGCCCCCAGGTGCTGCCCGGATCTGATCGTCAGCCAGACCTACGCGTGGGACGGCGCGAAGTTCCACAGGACAGCGGATAAGGCGACTCACATCTCCTGAGCCCTCGCCCGGGTCCGGCACCGGCGACCTCGCGTGATCGACTGTTGTGCGGTCGATGCCGTGGCACCTGCCGCGGTTACCGAACGTGGCCGCCGACGAGACAGGTGACGGTTGCGGGCCCGCCGGGGTATCGGCGACCGCGCCTGCCTCCATGAGACTCGTGAGCCTGGGCTGACCGACGATTCCATCGTCCTGCCTCGCCGGAGACGAGAGGGACGCCCCGAGCCGGGCCGGCGCCTCCTCCAGAGCCGGTGATCGCGCACCCGGTACTTGACCTCGATCTCCTGTGCGCCATGCGCCACGTCGGCCTCCGGTGTCTGCTGTGACGCGGGGAGCGCATGGACATCGTGGCAAAGCCGCGTCGCGGTTGAACATGGCAGGAGTCGGCCACTGCGGAGAGTGGATTGTCGCCTTCACACTGAGTGTTCAGAGGTTACGCTCAGCTAGCGAACACCTGTGACGAGAGGAGGGCCACGTGGGCGATCATGAGGGTAAGCCCGAGCCACGGCCCAAGCCTTTGCCCAAGCTGCCAAAGCCGCACCCTGACGGCGGAGCACCTCAAGATCCCGGCAAGCATGAGAAGCCGAACTCAAAATGAGTGGGCCACCGCAGGAGACGTCGCGTGAATGTCTTTTGGAAAGCGGCGCGATGACCCCGGACTGGGCGTGGGCGTACGAGACAGTTCCCCGAGAGCTGTTCCTGCCCGAGGTGATGTGGCCTTTCGACGACGGCCGCGACCTCACCGTCTCCCTGGCCGACGACCCCGCGGAGTGGCTGCGGTGGGCGAACGCGAATGTGCCGATCACCACCCAGTGGGACGACGGCCGCCACACCGGAACCGCGCCGGGCGAGCAGCGGACCAGCTCCTGCTCGATGCCGAGCATAGTGTTCAAGATGTTCCGGGAGCTGTCGGTGTTCGACGGGGCGAGAGTGCTTGAGATCGGCACCGGCACCGGGTGGTGTGCCGCGCTGCTGTCGGCACGTCTCGGGGAGGCGAACGTCACCTCGATCGAACTCGACGAGACGGTGGCCGACGCCGCACGCAAAGCCCTGGCCGCAGCCGGATGGTACCCCGAGGTCATCACCGGTGACGGCCTGCTCGGCCGGCCGGAGCGGGCGCCGTACGACCGGGTTCTCGTGACGGCGGCCGTCCGGGACATCCCCCGAGCGTGGATCGAGCAGACCCGGCCCGGCGGAGTATTGGTCATGCCGTGGGGCACCCGCTACACCTACCAGGAGGCCGTCGCCCGGCTGGTGGTCGCCGACGACGGCAGCGCGAATGGACGTTTCACGGGCGGCGCCGGGTTCATGCCGCTGCGTTCCCAAAGGACGACACTTCAGGTCACCGAGTACATCACAGGTGACGACTGGCCCTCGGACACCCGCACATCGGAGACGGGGCTTGAGGCGTCTTCGATCCTCCCTGAGGGAGAGCCATACGCCGCCGCGCCGTTCGTGACAGGACTGCTGGTCCCGGATTGCGTGTACAGCTCTGGCCGTGACGAGAGCGGCACACTCGTCACGTGGCTGTACGGCCTGACAGACCGGTCGTGGGCCGCGGTGTTCTTCTACGCCGAGAACACCCGCTGGCCCTCCCAGGTCTACCAAGGTGGACCGCGCAGCCTGTGGGACGAGGTCGAGGCCGCCTACCGGTGGTGGAGCGAGCGGGGGCGGCCGGGGCGCGAGGAGTTCGGGCTGACCGTCACCGCGGACGGCCGCCAGGAGGTGTGGCTGGGCGAACCGTCCGCGCTCGTACCCGTCCCGCGGCTCTCCGAATGAGATTCGCCGGGCAGGGGGTCTCAGCGAGGGGATCGTCCAGGTGTGAGCTCTCCGCTCGCCGTACGTGAGCAGGGCCGTGAGAAGGGTCTTCGCGGAAAGGTTGACTCCTGTCGAGACAGGATGCGAGCCGTGCTGTGGAATCGGGGTCCGGGGTCGGTAGGGTCCCCTGTGTGCATGCCGAGATCCATGGCCACAGGGGAGCCCGCGGGCTCCGGCCGGAGAACACGCTGCCCGGACTCGCCCACGCCCTGGAACTGGGCGTCGACGCGCTGGAGTTCGACGTGGCGCTGACGGCCGACCGGCGCCTCGTGCTGACCCACGACCTCACGGTTTCCCCGGTGACCAGCGCCGACCGTCACCCCGCGTTCCGCGGTGACCCGCTCTTCCCCTACGTGGGCAGGGCCGTCGGCGAGCTGACGCTGGCGCAACTGCGCACCCTCGATTGCGGCGTACGGCTGCCGCGCACCCCCGGCGACCGGTTCGCCACGACCCAGGTGCCGGTGCCGGAAACCCGCATGCCGACGCTCGGCGCGGTGCTGGGGCTGGTGGACGCCTACGGGGCGGACGGGGTGCGGATGCACGTCGAGCTGAAGTCGGATCCGACGAGGCCCGACCTCAGCGCCGACCCGCGTGAGCTGACCGAGCTGGTCGTCGCCGAGCTCGAGCGGCACCACAGGCTCGGCGGGGCGGCGATCCTCAGCTTCGACTGGCGGATCCTCAAGGCCGCCCGTTCCCTGGCCCCCGCGACCCCCCGGTACGCCCTGGTCGAGCGCGAGACGATGACCCCCGTCTGGTTCGACGGACTCCGGCTCGAGGACTTCGACGGCGACCTCGCCGCCGCGGCGCTGGCCGCAGGGGGGACCGTCCTGTCACCCGATCACGTCCTGCTGGATGAGGAGCTGGCACGCAGGGCGGAGAAGTCCGAGATGCCGCTGGTCGTCTGGACCGTCAACGACCCCGCCAGGGCCGCCCTGATGCTCGACCTCGGGGCGGCCGGGATCGTCACCGACTATCCCGACCGGATGCGCGCGCTGTGGGCCGAACGGGGCATGCCGGTGCCCGCGCCGGTCTCCCCGATGCGCGGGACGGGCACGCGGCGGACGGCCTGACCGGAGACGTCCCGCTTCGGGTGCCCGCGCGTGCGGTCGAAGCGGACCGTAGCGGAGGAACGCGGGCGGAGGAACGCGGTACGCCCGCGGGCGGGGCGCCTGACCTCCCCGCGGGCGCTCGGGCGCTCACATCCAGCCGTTGCGGCGGAACCCCCGGTAGAGCAGCGTGCAGACGACCACCATGACGCCGATCACGATCGGATAGCCGAAGGCGGACCTCAGCTCGGGCATGTTGTCGAAGTTCATGCCGTAGATCCCGGCGATCATCGTGGGGACGGCCATGATGGCGACCCACGAGGAGATCTTCCGCATGTCCTCGTTGGCGAGCGCGTTCGAGCGGGCCAGCGCCGCCTGCAGGATCGAGTTGCACAGCTCGTTCGACGACTCGACCTGCTCACAGACGCGGGCCAGGTGGTCGACGACGTCTCGGAAGTACTCGCGCATCTCCGAGGGGATCATCCTGCGCTGGGCCAGCGTCGCGAGAGGGGACTGCAGCGGGGTCACGGACCGCTTCATCTCGATCATCTCGCGCTTGAGGTTGTAGATCCGGCCGATGTCGCGGGCGCTGACCTCGGCGAAGACCATGGCCTCCACGTCTTCGAGCTCGGCCTGCATCAGGTCGGCCACGGTGAGGTACTTGTCGACGACGTGGTCGGCGATCGCGTGCAGCACTCCGGTCGGCCCCCGGTTGAGGAGCTTGGGCTTGTCCTCCAGGCGCTCGCGCACCTCCGTCAGGGGGCAGTGGAGGCCGTGCCGTACGGTCACCACGAAGTCGGGGCCGACGAACGCCATGATCTCGCCGGTGCCGATGATCTCGCTGGTCGCGGTCAGCACGTCGTGGTCGAGGTAGGCGACGGTCTTCAGGACCACGAACAGCGAGTCGCCGTAGCGCTCGACCTTCGGTCGCTGATGAGCCTTGACGGCGTCCTCGACGGCGAGGGGGTGCAGGGCGAAGACCTCCGCCAGCCACTCGACCTCGGGGGCGTCGGGTTCATGCAGGCCGACCCAGACGAAGGCGTTGGCCTTCTCGTGGGTGGAGTTGTGCTCCCGGACCAGCTCAAGGGCGTCGGGGATGCCCAGGGCGTAGATCTTCTTGCCGTCGATGTAGGCGGCGTACTCGACGAGCGAGTCGCTCGGCGGGACGCACTGGGTGCTCACCCGGTCGTCGACCGGGGGTGCGGGGCGCGGGGCGCGGACAGCACGTGCGTGCTTGATGCGGGGGAACAGAAGCGAGGAGCGCATGGCAGGCCTTCCCGCCCGACCCGGCACTGGTCGCACGCGACGCGATGTCACCTCAGTTCGAAAGAGAATGCGTGCGATGCCGGTCGGACACCGGTGTGAAGTGGTCGAGAGTGCGCACGGAGCGAGTGCGCGAGCACGTACTGCTGGGATCGCCAGAGGACATCCCCAACCACCTCCAATCAGCATCAGACAGGCCAAAGCTGCCCAAACGTAGCACAGATCCTGGGGGACGCTTCCCAGGATACCCCCGACCGCAAGGGGTGATCATGCGGAACCCGGCGAAATTCACGTCCTGTTTACAGCTATATCAACTACTTAAACACGATATGCCGGGAGAACAGATACAGATAACGCCCCAACCGCGGCACGGGCGGACGGAACACGGCACTCGCGTACGGCGCGGCGACACGGGCGGGGCGCGGGCGAAGCACCGAAAGGGCGCGGGCGGAAGGCGGGCGCGACACGGGCGGAGCGTCTGTCCACAGCCTGTGGACGAACGGCCGGCCCGCGGCCGATAAGCTCTCACAAGTGCGCGTTCTTGTGATTGGATCCGGCGGGCGTGAGCATGCCCTGTGCCGGTCGCTGGCGGCGGACCCCCAGGTCACCGAGGTTCACTGTGCTCCCGGAAACGCGGGCGTCGCGCAGGTCGCGACCCTGCACCCGGTGGTCCCGACCGACCCGGAGGCGGTCGCCCGTCTCGCCGCGGACCTGGGGGCCGACCTGGTCGTGATCGGCCCCGAGGCGCCGCTGGTCGCCGGAGTGGCCGACGCGGTCAGGCAGGCGGGCATCCCGTGCTTCGGGCCCTCCGCCGAGGCGGCCAGGATCGAGGGCTCGAAGGCCTTCGCCAAGGACATCATGGCCGCCGCGGGCGTGCCGACCGCGCGCTCCTACACCTGCGTCACGCCCGAGGAGGCCGCGGCGGCGCTGGAGGAGTTCGGCACGCCGTACGTGGTCAAGGACGACGGGCTCGCGGCGGGCAAGGGCGTGGTGGTCACCGAGGACCGGGACGAGGCGCTCAAGCACGCGGTCGCGTGCGGGCGGGTCGTCATCGAGGAGTTCCTCGACGGGCCCGAGGTCTCGCTGTTCGCGCTCTGCGACGGATCGACGGCCGTGCCCCTCCAGCCTGCCCAGGACCACAAGCGCGCCTACGACGGCGACCTGGGCCCGAACACCGGCGGCATGGGCGCGTACACACCGCTGACGTGGGCTCCGGCCGACCTCGCGGACCGGGTGATGGCCGAGACCGTCCTGCCGACCGTGACCGAGTTGGCCAGGCGTGGCACGCCGTACACCGGGGTGCTCTTCGTCGGGCTGGCCCTCACGGCGGGCGGCCCGAAGGTGATCGAGTTCAACGCGCGATTCGGCGACCCGGAGACCCAGGTCGTGCTCGACCGGCTCGAGACGCCGCTCGCGGGCCTGCTGCTCGCCTGCGCGAACGGCACGCTCGACCGGTTCGGTCCGCCCGCCTACCGCGAGGGCGCCGCGGTGACCGTGGTGGTCGCGGCGGAGAACTACCCCGCGGAACCGGTCAAGGGCGACGCCATCGAGGGGCTGTCGGACGTGGCGGGCGACGCCTACGTGCTGCACTCGGGGACCGCGTTCGACGGCGACCATGTGGTCTCCAGCGGCGGGCGGGTGCTCAGCGTGGTCGGCACGGGACCCGACGTCGCCGCCGCCCGTGAGGCCGCCTACGGGGCGGTCGCCCGCATCCGGCTGCGTGGCTCGCACCACCGCACGGACATCGCGACACAGGGCCTCTGACCGTTGTCTGTGAGTGTGCTTTGGTAAGCGCGCTCTCAGACAGCTTCCGGCTCACGCCGGAGCGTTCCCCGTTTCCGGGGTTCCCGTTTCGCCGGTGCGCGCCCGGCGCGAGCACCGGGTCTTACCGCTCCTCCACGGGCGTTTAGCGTCTCCCCGCAACTCTGGGCGACGTCGGCCGCGAGCGCGGCCAGGTTGAGCGCGGCGTTGTGGTCGCGGCCGGCGACCAGGCCGCACCTGGTGCAGGCGTAGACGCGTTCGGACAGGGCGAGCTTGGTTTTCACCGCGCCGCAACCCGAACACGTCTTGCTGGAGGGAAACCACCGGTCGGCGACGATGAGCCTGCCGCCGCTCCAGGTGGTCTTGTAAGTGAGCTGGCGTCGCGCTTCGGCCATGCCGACGTCGGCCACCGCGCGGGCCAGCGAGTGGTTGGCGAGCATCCCTGACACGTTGAGGTCCTCGACCACGACCGTGCCGTAGGTGGCCGCCAGACGGCTGGTGAGCTTGTGCAGGCCGTCACGCCGCCGGCCGGCGACGCGGGCGTGCGCCTTGCCAAGCGCCTTCTTGGTTTTGGCCCAGCGGGCCGACGCCTCACGCCTGCCGCCGTCGGGGGTGCGCGGCCCTTGACGGCGGGCCAGCTCTTTGTTGAGTTTGCGGAGTTTCCGCGACGCGGCCCGGTGGTGCCCGGGGTTGGGGATCACCTCACCGGTGGACAACACCGCGAGATCCTTGACACCGAGATCCACTCCGACCACGGCGTCCGGCTTCGCGGGGGCGCGGTCGGCCCGGTCGATCTCGCAAGTGAAGGAGACGAACCAGCGGCCACCTTCGAAGCGGACGGTGGCCGCCAGGATCCGGCCGGTGCCGCGTTCGAGGTGCCGGGCGAGCTTGCGGGTGGACTCGGCGGTGCGGATCGCCCCCAGCCGGGGCAGCCTCACGTGATGGCGGTCGGCCTCGACGCGGATCGCTCCGGTGGTGAACCGGCACGAGGGGGCGGCGCGGTGCTTGGACTTGAACCGGGGAAACCCGACCTTCGCCCCTTTGCGGGTGCCTTTACGAGAGGCCGACCAGTTCTTCAGTGCCCGCGCCACGCCGTCCAGGCCCGTGTTGTACGCCTCTTTGGAGTTGTCGGCCCACCATGGTGCGACGCGGTCTTTGGCGGTGTTCCACTCCCGGCGCAGGCTGTACAACGACCAGGGAACCTCGGCCGGCGACTCCTCGGGGACCTCGGGGACGCCGTGGGTCTTCTCCGCCTCCCGCCGGTCGAGCGCAGCCTTGATCAGGGCCAGGCCCCAGTTGAACGCGAACCTGGCCGCACCGCAGTGCGAGGCGAGAGCGGCGGCCTGCTCGGCGGTGGGGTCCAGGGCGTAGCGGTAGGCCTGCGTCACCTTCATCCGGCGGCCTCGTCTTCGGTGACGGCGGCCACCGCGCGCCGCGCCCGGTTCGCCGCAGCGCGGCGACCGTACAGACGGGCGCACAGCGAGGTGAGAATCTCCGTCACGTCCCGCACCAGATCATCATCGACCTCAGAGGGGTCGGCGACCAGCAGGCGGCGCCCCTGAGCCGACAGCGCCGCCTCGACGTACTCAGCGCCGAAGCGGGCGAAGCGGTCCCGGTGCTCCACCACGATCGTGGCCACCTCGGGGTCGGCGAGCAGCGCCAGGAACTTCTCGCGGCGCCCGTTGAGGGCGGAGCCGACCTCGGTCACGACCCGGTCCACGCTCATGCCGCGCCCGGTCACCCACGCCGTCACCCGCGCGACCTGGCCGTCCAGGTCGGCCTTCTGGTCGGCGGAAGAGACGCGGGCGTATACCGCGGTGATTGCCTCGCGCGCGGGGACGGGGGCGGGATCGACGTCTCCGACCAGGATCAGCCGTCCGACCTTGCGGGCGGGCACGGGCAGAGTTCCCTCCCGATACCACCGGTAAGCGGTGATCGGGTGGACACCCTGCGCCTTAGCCCACTCCTTCAAGTTCACCTATGCATACTAAAACATACTGAAACACTAGCTGTTTCTCACCCCTCCGGGGACGGACCGGGGGGATCACGGCACAGGCCTCCTCCCCCTCCGGGGCGAACCAGAGGGATCACAGCACAGAGCCTCCTCCTCCGGGGGGCGAACCAGGGGTACGGCGCAGGCCGCCGGGCACGAGGCCCGCGCCGCCGCCGGGAGCGGAGCGGATCAGCGGAGCGGATCAGCCGAGAACGCTGCGCCGGGTGACACCGGGACGTAGCGTCGAATCGGCATGTCCCGACAGACCAGGGGCACTCTCCCCCTGCCTGACCGCTCCGCCCATGGCTCCCCGCCCCCACGGAGGAACGATGTCGTTCGCCTCAGGATCACCGGAACGGATCGGCGACACCGGCGTACTGCGCTGGCCCGGCACCTGGCGGGTGTACGTGGCCACCCGTAGCGAGGAGATCAGGGCCGACGCCGAGCGTGCGCTGACCATGCGTGAGACGGCGGGCCAGCTCGTTTCGGTCGGTGAGGGCATCGGCACGCACCTGGCCCGCGCCGAGTCGTATGCCAGGAGCAGGCACGGCCTGCGGCGCTGGCTGACCGGTCACGCCCTCGAGGGCGCCTGGTCGAACGTCAACAGCGCGACCGTGATGCTGTACGGCGTGCTGCCGACGGCGGAGTTGTGCGGCCGGGTCACCGAGGTCGTGGCGATCGGCAGGGCCTACCTCCCCGGCGACGACCCCAGGCTGGTCCAGCTCCAGGCCCGGCTCGCCGCCGGGGACCTGGGCGAGCACGACAGACCGCTGATGCAGTCGGTGCTGCGGGCCGCGTACACCGCGCAGGCGTTGGAGACCGGCAGGGTCCGCAGCTTCCGCAACCTGCTGCTCGGCGGCGTCGTCACACTGACCCTGATCGTGCTGGGCGTGGTGGTCGTCGGCGCGATCTGGCCCGACGCGGTGCCGATGTGCGGCAACCAGGCGGTGGTCCAGACTCAGGGCCTGATGCCCGCCCAGATCTGCCCGACCGGCGGTCTGCGTCCCAGCCACGGCGACGTCCCCCTCGTCGCCCTCATCGGCATCCTGGGCGCCGCGCTGTCCACCGCGGCCTCGCTGTCCACCCGCTCCGAGCTGTCGACGCGCTACTCGCTGGCGGTGGCCCAGAACCTGCTCAAGGCGCCCGCCGGGGTTGCGACCGCCATCCTCGGGCTGTTGATCCTGAACTCCGGTTTCGTCCCCGGCTTCTCCGGGCTCGGCTCGCAGCCCGCGATCCTGGTCTGGGCCATGGTCTTCGGGTACGGCCAGCAGATCGTCACCCGCTTCGTCGACCAGCGGGCGGACAACCTCCTGTCGGCCGCCTCCCCTCTCACCCCCGCGGGCAGAGGCACCCGGGCGGCGTGAATACACTCGGGCCGGTGACACAGGCCCCAGACAGGCCACAGACAGGCCCCAGACGTCCGGCCGGCCCCCGAAACCGTCCGGCGCATCCGGCAAGCCCTCCGAGGGCGGTCCGGCGAAGGCGAAGACGGCGCCGGAGCTCGTCCGGCGAAGGCGCCGCGCACGCGTCGGGGCTTTTCACGTTCATGTGGAAATTGTCATGGGGAAAGTGTGGAAATCGTCACCTGGAAGCTTCAGGGACAGCCGGCTGATCAGTCGTCCGAGGGGTAGTTCCCGCACGAAATAGCCGGTTCAGGAGCATCCAACGGCTAGTGTTGGCCGACGCCTTCCGGTCGCCGCCCCCGCTGTATGAATATCAACTCCACCCTCAAGGAGCATGACGCATGGTCCGTTACCGCGTGCGCGGTGGCAACCCCCTCCGTGGAACCGCCTTCATCCAGGGTGCCAAGAACGCCGTGTTGCCCATGATCGGCGCGGCACTCCTCGCGGCCAAGGGCCGTACGGTGCTGCGCAACGTCCCCATCATCGAGGACGTGCGCCGCGCGGTCGAGCTGGCCGAGGCGATCGGCGCCAAGGTCGAGCTCCACGAGGCGGAACGCACGCTGGTGATCGACGCGTCGACGCTGAAGAGTCCCGTACTGCCCGCCGAGATCGCCCGCCGCTTCCGGGGCTCGGTGCTGTTCGTGCCCGCGCTGCTGCACCGCCTTGGCGAGGCCGTCATCGAGGGCGTCGGCGGCTGCAACCTCGGCAGCCGCAACCTCGACTTCCACTACCTGGGCTACAAGCGCCTCGGCGCGGTCGTGGACGAGGGCGACTCCGTCATCCACGTCAAGACGGCCGGTTTCACCGGCGCCACGCTCTACCTCGACACCCCCTCGCACACCGGCACCGAGAACCTGATCATGGCGGGCGTCCTCGGGCGCGGCACGACCGTGATCGAGAACGCGGCGCTCGAACCCGAGGTCCTCGACGTGATCGAGATGCTGACCCGGATGGGCGCGAAGATCAGTGGCGGCGGGACCGGGTTCATCACCGTCGAGGGCGTCGAGGAGTTGCAGGCCGTCGAGCACACCGTGATGCCCGACCGGCTCGACGCGGGCGTGTTCGCCATGGCCGCGGCGATCACCGGCGGCGAGGTCAACCTGGTCGGCGCCGACCTGGACCACCTCGGCGTCGTCCGCTACAAGCTGGAGCAGATGGGGGTCGAGTTCGCCGACCACGGCGCCGTGCTGCACGTGCGCAGGGACCGTCCGCTGCGCCCGATCAACGTGATCACCGACACCTACCCCGGCTTCGCCACCGACCTGCAGTCGCCGATCATGACGGTCGCCTGCCTCGCGGACGGCGCCAGCTACATTCACGAACGCATTTTCGATGGTCGATTCGCCCTGGCCTCCGAGCTGAACAAAATGGGCGCGGACATCGAGGTGAAGGAGAACAGCGCCGTCGTCCGCGGCGCGACTCCGCTCACCGGAACGGACGTGACCGCGCACGACCTGCGCTCCGGAATCGCGCTGGTGCTGGCCGGTCTGGCGGCCCACGGGGAGACCGTGATCGACTCGGGATATCTCATCGACCGGGGCCACTCATATCTCGCCGAGCGTATGCAGGCCCTCGGAGCAGATGTGCGCCGAGAGATTTCTGCATGATAACCAGCCGGTTTCAGTCTCCCAAAAACCGTTCTGACCTGTGTAAACAGTGACAGTCAGGGTTTAGACCGTGGGTTCCTCCAAGAATTGACGTCTAAACGGGCGTGACATTACGGCCCTCGCAAGCGATCGTTCCAAAAGAGAGCCGAATCAACATGGACGGCAGGATGGGACGAACATTGGTCGAGCGGGCCGAAGAAACTCCACGAGTGTCACGCCCGGGTGCCATGACACCGGACCTCACTATCGGTGTGGTGGGCCCCCATGACCTCGTCGAGAGAGTGATGCTTATGGGACATGCGGCGGCGCCCCTGCCTTGCCGCCTGGTAGCCGCTGCCTACCGGGACGAGCAGGAGGCCGCCGACAAGGTGACCCGCCTTGGAGCGGGTGTTGACGCCTGTCTGTTCGCCAGCCCGGTGCCCTACGATCTGGCCAGGCGTTCGGGGGTGCTGACGATGCCCGCGACGTATGTCCAGCTCGGCGGCGCCGCGCTGATCGCCGCGCTGGCCAAGGCGGCGCTGGACGAACGGATCGACCCCCGGAGGGTCAGCGTCGACGTACTCGGCCGGGCGGACATCGAGGAGGCCTACGCCGACCTCGGGCTGTCCGCCGGGGACGTGCACAGCCGCGACGAGCCGGGAGCCACCGGCACGATCGCGTCCTTCCACGAACGCCTGGCGCGCCAGGGAAACACGAGCGGGGCACTGACCTGCCTGCCCGCGGTCGCCGACCGGCTGCAGACGGCCGGGGTTCCGGTGGTCAGGATCCGGCCGACCTCCGCCGCGGTCCGTACGGCGCTGCACACGGCAGCTCTGCTCGGGGCGCACCACAGGCTGGAGGAATCTCAACTCACGGTGGTCCTGGTCGAGGTCCCCACACTTCGCGAACCGGTGCGCAGGGCGGCGCCACGCTACTGGCGTGACGAGCTCAGGCTGTCGCTGCACCGGCTGCTGGTGCAGGAGGCCAACCGGATCAACGCGTCGGTGACCGCGGTCGACGACCACAGCTACATGGTCACCGCGACTCGCGGCTCGGTGGCCACGGCCACCGAGGGGTTCCGGGTGCTGCCGTTCGCGGCCCGGGTGCGGGACGAACTGGGCCTGGCGGTCGAGGTGGGGGTCGGCATGGGCCGTACGACCCACGACGCCGAGTCGCACGCCAGGGCCGCTCTGGCGCGCACGCAGGCGGGCAAGCAGGCCCAGGGCTTCGCCGTCGACCGGGAGGGCAGGGCGCTGATCCCGGCGCCCAGGATGCCCCCTCAGGGCGGCGGGCCGCTGAAGCCGAAGGGCGTGGAGGTGCTCGCACGGCTGGCGGCCAAGCTGGAGGGTGGGGACACCGTGGTGGACGCGGAAGGCGCGGGCAAGATGCTCGGCGTCACGCCGCGCACGGCACGACGGTTGCTGCGCACGCTGGTCGACGAGGGGCTCGCGTGGCCGCTTCCGCCGAACCGCACTCCTCAGCCCGGCCGCCCACGCCAGCTCTACCGGCTGATCGTGGAGAAGCTCGGCGGTCGCTGAGACCCTCCTGAGGTGTGTCGCGTGACCCCGGGGTCTGTGCCGTACACGGCCAAGGCGCAGACCTCGCGACCACCTGAGGCCGGGCTCCACAGCCGGGCTTCACCGCCATGCACGACCGGGCCCGCGGCCGGGCGCAGCGCGCTCCACGAGCATGCGCGGCCGAGCCCCCGGTCGTCTTCCGCATGCCCCCACCCGATCACTCGGCGAAACTTTCCGGACACCCAAGGCGATCTTCCCGGATCACGCCGGGAAACCGCGCTCGCCACGCCCACGGAGGCCGTCACCCGGAGGTTTCCCCTCTACCCGGTCTCAAGGTCTGAAACCTGCAGGAGCTTTGCCGACATAAGGGGATATCGTCATTAGCTATGGCTTACGACGCTCCTGACAGGCGAATGTCGCTCCTCATCTGGGGCGGCCTGGCGATCGTGTACGTGGTGTGGGGATCCACCTATCTCGCGATCAGGATCGTGATCGAGACGATCCCGCCGCTGCTCAGCGGGGGGATGCGCTTCGTCACCGCCGCACTGGTCCTGGGCGCCGTCGTCATGCTGCTGCGGGGACCACGCGCCTTCCGGATGACCTACAAGCAGCTCGGCGGGGCCGCGCTGGTCGGCCTGCTGCTGCTGACCTTGGGCAACGGCATGGTCTCGCTCGCCGAACAGCACATCTCCAGCGGCCTGGCCGCCCTGCTGGTCGCCTCCGTACCGCTCTGGCTGGTGGTCCTCAGGATCGTCGCGCGGGACAGGCCGCGGGCACTGACGCTGATCGGGGTGCTCATCGGGTTCGGCGGCGTCGCGGTACTGTCGCTGACCGGCGGAGGCGCTGCCTCGAACGGCGTGGGGATCACGATCATCCTGCTGGCGTCGCTCTCGTGGTCCGTGGGCTCGTTCCTGTCCTCCCGCGTCCCGATGCCCGCCGACCCCTTCGCGGCGAGCGCGATCGAGATGCTCTTCGGCGGCATCGGTCTCCTGCTGATCAGCCGGACCGTCGGCGAACACCTCGACCTCGCGGCCGTCTCCACGCGGTCGTGGACCGCGCTGGCCTACCTGATCGTGATGGGCTCCCTGGTCGCCTTCACCGCCTACGTCTGGCTGCTGGGCAACGCCCCGATCTCCCTCGTCGCGACCTACGCCTACGTCAACCCCGTCGTCGCGGTCATCCTGGGCGCGCTCATCCTGAGCGAGCCCGTCACCGGCTCGATGGTCGTGGCGGGCCTGGTGATCGTCGTGGGCGTGGCGCTCGTGGTCTCGACCGAGCGCAGGAAGACGCCCGCCGTATCAGAGGAGGAACCCGCGCCCGTGTAGGGCGCGGGTCCCGGAAACGAGCCGGAGGGCTCAGAAACGGGGCCGGAAGGCTCGGAGACGGCCAAGAAGGCGGTCTCAGGCGGGAAACCCGCCCGAAGGTCCAGGATCGTCCGAGACCGGGATCAGGCCTCCAGGCAAGGCCTGGAGCGAGTCCTCAGAGGCTCGACCCGGGTCAGGCTCCTCTGAAGGCCGCGGCGGCGGCCAGGAAGGTGTCGTTGGCCTCGCGCGAGCCGATGGAGATCCGCGCGCCCTCACCCGCGAAGGGACGTACGGCGACGCCCTCGACCGCGCAGGCGTCCGCGAACTCGATGGTGCGCTCGTCCAGACGGAGCCAGACGAAGTTGGCCTCGGTGACGGGCACCGTCCAGCCCTGGGCGATCAGGGCCTCGCGGACCCGGGTACGCTCCTTGACCACGGTCTCGACCCGCTCCAGCAGCTCGTCCTCGGCGGCCAGCGAGGCGATCGCGGCGACCTGGGCGAGGTGGTTGATCGCGAAGGGCACGATGGTCTTGCGTACGGCCGCGGCGACGGGCTCGTTGGCGATCAGGTAGCCGACCCGTACCCCGGCCAGGCCGTACGCCTTGGAGAAGGTCCGCAGCACGGCCACGTTCGGCCGGTCACGGTAGATGGTGAGCCCGTCGATGACGTCGGCGTCCCTGACGTACTCCCGGTAGGCCTCGTCGAGGACGACCAGCACGTCCTCGGGAACCCGGTCGAGGAAGGCCTCAAGCTCGGCCGAGCGGACGACCGTCCCCGTCGGGTTGTTCGGGTTGCAGACGAAGACCATGCGGGTCTGCGGGGTGACCGCGTCGGCCATGGCCTCCAGGTGGTGCGTCTCCCCCACGAGCGGGACCTGAACCGAGGTGGCCCCCGCCAGGTCAGCCAGCAGGGGGTAGGCCTCGAAGGACCGCCAGGCGTAGATCACCTCGGCGCCCGGCTCGCTCACGGTCTCGAAGAGCTGCTGGGCCACGGTCACCGACCCCGCGCCGAGCGCGATGTGCTCCGGCGGCACGCCGTAACGCTCGGCGAGGGCGTTGGTCAGGCCGGTCGCCCCCGGGTCGGGGTACAGGTGGATCTGGGAGGCGGCCTTGGAGATCGCCTCGACCACAGAGGGCAGCGGCTCGTAGGGGGATTCGTTCGAGGAGAGCTTGTAGGACCGGCCGTCGGCTGACACCACAGCCTTGCCCGCCTTGTAAGGGGGCATTGTGTCCAGGATCGTGCGGAAACGAGGCATGGCCTTACTTTATGAGGAGCGAGCGGATGGGGCATCATCCTGGGATGCTGGAGGTGAGAGCGTTCCCTGGCGGAAGGACGAGATGAGCGTCGAACCTCCGGCCGAGGGGGAACCGGCCGACGGTCTACGTCTACGAGCTGGACCCGGCCTCCCGGAAATACGTGCCCATGGGGATCCATCACGACCGGCTGAAGGTGTCCCTGCCGTTCGAGATCGACATCGATCTCGCCGAGGTCGACGACATCTGACCCGGGCCTGACGAGACCTCGGGCCGAAGGTGACCGGCCGGCGACCGGGACGTTGACCGTCCGGGCCGCCGGCCGGCTGGCGCCAGTGTCCACCCCCCCGGGGACCCGGCGCCGGTCTGGCGGGTCAGGACTCCCGCGAGGAGACGGCGTGCAGCGGGAGGATGGGCTGTTCCGTCACGGTCAGCCCGATCAGGTCGACCAGTCTCAGCCGCCGCGACGCCGTACGGCGGGCCGCCCAGGCCTCCAGGTCGGCGGCGAGGAGGGCGGCGACGAACCAGGCCTCCGCAGGCCCGATCGGGGAGGGGCCCCTGCGGCGTTCGCTGGTCCAGTAGGCCTGGAGGTGGCCGGGAGAGGACGAGGCCGCCAGGCGCCTGGCCCTGACGTCGGTGTGGGTGACGTCCTCTGGACCGTGGGAGATGGGCTCGATCACCGCGGTCGCGCCCTCGACCGAGCAGCGCTGCCAGGCGACCGCGCGCTCGGCCAGGAGAACGTCGGCCTTGGCCCACTCGGCGGGCGGGTGGTCGTCGTGACACCAGCTGACGGCGGCGCAGCCGAAGGCCGCGTCCGGGGTCGGCACCCTGCGGACCTCCGCGCCGACCCGGGCGAGCAGTTCCGACAGCGCCAGGGCTATGGCGCCCCCGCCGACCACCGCGACCGGGCCCGGCCATGAGCGTGGTTTCCGCTCGACCAGCAGCCCCCTGTCCTCGAAGGCCCGCAGCGTCCCGGGGTCGAGCTGGTCCAGGTCCTCACCGAGCTCCTGCTGGACGGGGAGGAACTCCCCCGAGGCGGTCCGCAGCACCGTCTCCCCGGCGACCGTGCCCGCCACCCCGGTCGCCGCCTCACCCACCGTTTCGGGGACGGCTCCATCCGCCGCGTGCCCCGCGTCGCCACGCGGCTCGGCCTCCGGACGGCCGTTGCGGGACTTCGCCGCCGAGCGGCCGTTGCGAGCCTCCGCCTCGGAGCGGCCGTTGCGGGGTTCCGCCTCAGCAAGCCCCGTCGTCCTCGCCGCCGGCTCGACCGTCGTCTGTCGTGCCGTCCCGGTCGTCACCGAGAAGATCTCCACGCCGGGCGCCAGTATCCGCCGCGCCATCAGCACTCTCCTGTCTTGAGAAAAGCCTGTTCCGTGCCTGGAAAGGGCGTCGCGCGTCCGAGCGGCGCACGGCACCCGGCACGACCCGGCTCTCGCCGTCGAGAGCATGGTCGCGGACCGGGTGAGCCGTCGCCGCCCGGTGCCGGGTTCACGGTCGCCGAGACCACCAGGACAATCGTCGTAGAACTCCCTCGACTACATCCTGGAATTTCAGATTTTTGCGCTCTTAACCTCTCAGTGTGTGAATAGCGTAAGCGATAACCATTTTCATGTCTATAATTCGGTAATGGTTTTCATCGCTTGAGATTCGATGCACAGGAAGCTTTCCGCGGGAGGAGCGCTTCCCCGGACTACTCCTTGAGCGAGCGGAGCATCGGGGGATGGAGGAAAACCGCAGGTCCCCTGCGGTAGAGCTTGGCGGGACGCCCGCCGTCACGGGTCGTCGTGCCGCCCGTCGGCACCAGGAAGCCCTCGGCCTTGGTGACCTTCCTGTGAAAGTTTCGCGGGTCCAGCGAACGGCCCCAGACGATCTCGTAGACCCTGCGCAGGTCGGCGACCGTGAACTCCGGCGGGCAGAAGGCAGCGCCCAGCGGGGTGTATTCGAGCTTCCCCCTGGCGCGCTCGATTCCGTCGACCATGATGCGCCGGTGGTCGAAGGCCATCTCCCTGAGGGAGGAGACCGGCTGCCAGCTCATGTGGGCCTCGGTCGAGGCGGGTAGATCAGGGGCCAGGCCGAGGTAGGCGACGCTCAGGACGCGCTGGCGCGGGTCGCGGTCCGGGTAGCCGTACGTCTGCAGCTGTTCAAGATGGACGGGCGCGCCAGGCAGGCCCGCGCGCTCGGCCAGCACCCGCGCCGCGGCGGCGGGCAGGTCCTCGTCGAGCTGGATGAAGCCGCCTGACAGGGCCCAGCGTCCCTCATAGGGTGGCTTGTTCCGCCGCCAGACGAGCGCGCTCAGCGCCTGGCAGCGCACCGTGAGGACGACCAGGTCCACGCTGACGGGAATGCGCGGAACCATGCCAGGCACGTTACACCGATCAGAGGTTCACGCGGACGTGTAAGGGCTCCGCGGCGGCCCGCCCATCGGGCGAGACGACCTCGATCCTCACCCAGGTGTCCTGCGGCACCCGGGTCCAGTCGAACGGGATCCAGGCTGTCCTGATCCGTTCCGGCAGGTCCGGCGGCGGTGGCGTCAGGTCGACCCCCGCGACCTCGGCGACCTTGGGCTCCTGCTGTCCGTCCCAGATGATCGTCACCTTGGATCCGAGGGGGATGTTGTAGCCCCTGATCTCCACACCGTCCTGGATGTCGCGCGGCATGCGGACCGCGTCCACCGGGATCGGCCGGTCCGAGTCGCGGGTGATCTCCTCGGCCAGGGACGGCGAGCCGCAGGTGAAGAAGTCGCTCCACATGTAGGAGACGATCTTGGAGACGTACCTGCCGACCTGGGTCACCGCGGTGTCGAGCCGCTTCTTGTCCGTACGTCCCCTGGTGCCCGTCCTGGAGGCGCACGGCTCCTCCGTCGACGGCTCGAAGGCCTCGACGTTGGCCCAGAGCTGCACGTTGTAGCCCTGCTCGACCATCCTGGCCCGTGCCGCGGCCATCTCCCGGTAGTAGTCGCGGGTCGAGCCGTGGTAAGCGGTGCCGTTGGTCGTCTCGCCGACGACGGGCCGCAGCCGATCGTCGACCCGGTCGTTCCGCTGGTCGGGCCAGAACAGGCCGACCTTGCCCGTTCCACGGCTGTCCTGCGGTGCGATGATGCCGACGCCGGTCCTGGCAAGCGCCTCGAAGCCCTTGGCCACCTGCTTCGGGGTCGCGCTGAACGGCAGCCGCCTGCGCGCGTCCAGATAGGGGCTGACCAGGATGGGCTTGCCCGGCATCTCCTGCTCGACGATCTCGTGCTGGGAGGCGTAGACCGCGAGCGTCGGATGGTCGGGCTTCATGTCTCGAAGCTGCAGCTCGAACGGCTGGTAGAAGCCGCCGAGGGACACCCTGTTCGCGAACCGGTCACCGTAGTCCTGCAGGATTCGCCGGGTGAGCGTGGTGAGTGTGTCGGTGCCGCGCTCGGAGGCGCGGGTGCTCTGCGCCGGGTCGCGTGGGGCGAGCGGCAACGCGGGGAAGACCTTCACGCCAAACCGGTCGCCGAGGTCCAGCAGCTCGGTGAGGCTGTCCTTCGCGGCGGCGGCGACCAGGATCAGGTGGTAGCCCCGCCCCCTGTTCTTGATGTTGTCGCAGCTGGGGTCGTCGGTCCCGTCGTCCGGCGCGAGGATCCGGTAGAAGACGGTCTCGCCGATGGTGATCCGGTGTTCGAGCTCGGGACAGCGGAACAGCCCGTCGCCGAACGCCTCGTCGGTCCGGTAGACGAACGTCCAGCTCACCCGGTTGCCCGGGTTGGCCGCCTTGAGGTCCCGCTCGGCCGCGGCGACGCACGGCATCCCGTCCTCGACGCAGGGCTCGTAGCGGGGATCGA
Source organism: Streptosporangium sp. NPDC051023 (assembly GCF_040689595.1). Taxonomy (NCBI): domain Bacteria; kingdom Bacillati; phylum Actinomycetota; class Actinomycetes; order Streptosporangiales; family Streptosporangiaceae; genus Streptosporangium; species Streptosporangium sp. NPDC051023. The sequence goes on from NZ_JBFBCE010000004.1 coordinate 78,710, forward strand.
CCTTCTCCCCCTCCTTCTCCAGGATCTGCCCGTCCTCGGTGGTCCTGCGGCCCTGCAGACCCCAGCCGATCCGAATCACGGTGTCGCCGCCGACCTCGTGGATCGCCGCGAACTGCCTGCGCCAGGTGCAGTGGTCGGTGGTGGGGATGAGCCAGTAACCGCTCAGCGCGTACGGCGTGCGCATCGCGGTGTCGAACGTTCCGCACGGGTCGGTGTAGGGGATGCCCTGGGTGCTCGCCGTCGCCGAGGGACTCCCCGAGGACCGCGTGGAGGAGGCCGGCGATGCGACCGGCGAGCCGTCCGCGGTCGGTTCGCTCTTTCCACGTGGCAGAACCATCACGACCGCCGCCACCGCCGCCAGAATCGTCACGCCGAGGAAAGCGGTGAGCCAGCGCACGTTCAGGACACTACCGTTCTGGCAATCAGGCGGACATAAACAGCTTCGCCATACAGAAGATCAGCTCTTGACCCCTGCCCACGCTTCGAGCTGGGAGACGAAACGGCGGGCGGAGTTGGGCCAGTGGTGGTTCGCACGGGCCGCTGCATACCCCCGCGCGCCCTGCCCGTGCCGCTCCCTGACGTCGTCCCGCAGGAAGACCACGGCCTGGGCCACGGCCTTCGGGTCCTGCCACGGCACGACCACACCGCTGCTGTAGCGCTCGACCAGCTCGACCGCGCGCGGCGAGGGGGTGGTGATCACGGGAATGCCGTGGGCCATGTACTCCACGATCTTCGTGGGCATGGAGTGCCGATAGTTGGGCTCGTCACGCAGGAGCGAGAGCCCGGCCAGCGCGCCGTCCAGCCGCTTGAGCGCCTCATCGTTCGGCATGAAGTCACGCCACTCCAGCACGCCCTCGGCGACCGCCGCGTTCAGGATCGGGCGCGACTGCGGGTCGGCGTAGCCGATCAGCTCGACCCCCACCCGGTGGGGCCGCAGCAGCCTGGCCACCTCGACGGCCTCCTGCACCCCCCGAGCCTCCGACAGCCAGCCGAGATAGACGACGCGGTCGTCTCCCGGCACCGTCACCGCGTCCGGGACCCACGTCTCGTTCGGCACCACGAGGTGCGTCCTGCGGAACCTGCCCGCGTAGGCGCTCTCGGCCAGCAGCAGGTGCAGATGACGCTCCGCCGTACCCTCGAGCAGGCGGGCCAGGAAGCGCACCGGCGGGCGCATGAACGCCGGAAGCCAGGGCTTCAGCGACAGGGTCGCCGGGGTGTCCTCGTGGACGTCCCAGACGACGGGGGGCCGGTTGCGCACCCCGACGACCGCGAGCAGCAGCTCGGGGTCGTGGACGATCGCGAGGTCGACCTGGCCGCGCATGCGCTTGAACACCTTGCGGGCGGCGCGCACGGCGGTGAGCCGCTTGCGCTCCGCCGCCCTGGGGAGGTCGACGCCGTTCACCCACGACCGGGCCATGACGCCCCGCGCGGTGTACGGCGCGGCATACGTGACCTCATGACCGGCATCCACCAGCGCGCGGATCTGCCGGTGCAGGATCCGGGCGTCCTCGGGGTGATGCACCACCGTCATGACGAGCACGTGCACTGCGCGCAGCCCTTCGTTACTAGAGCCGCTCGACGCGTTCACCCTCGGCGAGCACGCCTCGGGTGTCGAGCACGAGCCTGCCGTGGTCCTCGACGATCGACAGGTCGAAGGCGGCGTGCTGCTGGAGCAGCAACGTCACGTCCGCCTCGGCGACCGCCCTTGCGAGGTCTTCCTCCCGTGGCACCTGGGCGCCGTCCACCCGCCATTCCCTGACGTAGGGGTCGGCGAAGGCCAGGTCGGCGCCGAGATCGATGAGCGCACGCGCCACCGGCAGTGCCGGGGTCTCGCGCTCGTCGGCGATGTCGGGTTTGTAGGTGACGCCGAGCAGCAACACCTTGGAGCCGTTGACGGCCTTCCTGTGCCGGTTCAGCAGCCGCTGGACGCGGGCGACCACGTAGGCCGGCATCCGCTCGTTGATCTCCTGAGCCAGCTCGACGAACCGGAACGGGTAGCCCAGCTTGCGCACGGTGTAGGACAGATAGGACGGGTCGACCGGGATGCAGTGGCCGCCGACGCCCGGTCCCGGCAGGAACTTCTGGAAGCCGAACGGCTTGGTCGCCGCGGCCTCGATGGCCTCCCAGAGGTCGACGCCCAGCTCGTCGCAGAAGATCGCCATCTCGTTGACGAGGGCGATGTTGACGTGCCGGTAGGTGTTCTCCAGGAGCTTGGCCATCTCGGCCTCGCGGGTGCCGCTGACCGGCACGACCTGCTCGACGAACCGGGAGTAGAACTCGACCGCGCGCTCCTTGCAGGCGGGCGTGTAGCCGCCGACGACCTTGGGGGTGTTGCGCATGCCGTACTTGGCGTTGCCCGGGTCGATGCGCTCGGGCGAGAAGGCGAGGTGGAAGTCGGTGCCCGCGACGAGACCCGAGGTCTCCAGGATGGGGCGGGCGACCTCGTCGGTGGTGCCGGGCCAGGTGGTGGACTCGAGGACCACAAGGGTGCCCGCGGAGAGGTTGCGGGCGACCGTGGCGGTCGCGCCCTCGACCGCCGACAGATCGGGACGGTGGTCATCGTCCAGCGGCGTCGGCACACAGATGACCACGGTCCGGCTCTCGGCCAGCACCGACTCGTCGAGGGTCGCGCTGAAGCCGTTCGCCAGCATGTGCTCGAGGTCGGCGTCCGTCAGGTCGTCGATGTAGGAGCGGCCCGCGTTGAGCGACTCCACCTTGCGGGAGTCGACCTCGAAGCCGACGACACGCAGCCCGGCCGCCGTGGCCTCCTTCGCCAGGGGCATGCCGACATATCCGAGACCGATGACGGCCAGGTCGTAGGTGCTCACTCGGCCTCCTTCGCCGGCCTCGCCCCCGAGGGCGTCACGATCCGCGGCGAGCTCGCTGTGCTCGCTCACAGGGTGACCCTGGAATGCCGGAAACAACACTTCATGGTCGCAAAGGCTATCTCAAGTCCGAACGAGCCACGTCTAATGCGATTGAACGCATCGCAAACTGCCAGTTACCAGCCCGTCGATTGGAGGTCATCAAACGGTAAGTGATCGGTAAAGGTCACGGTATGTCTCCGCGACGCGGCTCCACGTGCGCTTCGCCGCCACCTCGGCCCGTCCCGCCTCGCCCATCGCGGCCCGCCGCTCCGGGTCGTCACGGAGCCCGGCGAGCGCGTCCGCGAGGGCCTCCGGGTCGCCCGCGGGGACCAGAAGCCCGGCGCCGCCGGTGCCCACGAGCTCCGACAGGGCGGGCAGGTCGCTCAGCACGACCGGCTTGCCGAGCGCCATGGCCTCGACGGGTTTCAATGGTGTAACAAGTCGGCACACCCGCAGGTCCTCGCGGGGGCAGACGAAGATGTCGATGGCCGCCTGCGCCTGCAGCGCCTCCTCGGGGCCGACCCGGCCCGGCAGGATCGCGACGTCCCCCAGGCCGAGCTCCTCGACCTGTTCGAGCAGCGCGGGCCGCTCCGTGCCGTCGCCGACGAGGAGCACCTTGACCGGGGTGCCCCGGTCCCGCAGCAGCGCGGCTGCGTTGATCATGGTCGCGAAACCCTCGTAGGCCACGATGCTCGAGACCGAGCCCATGATGATCTCGCCGGGCTCGATGCCGTACGCGGAGCGGAACGCCTCACCGTCGTACTTGGCCGTCAGCAGCGAGTCGTCGACCGCGTTGGGCGCAAGGAAGATCCTCTCCCGCGGCACGCCCCGCTCGACGATCTCGGTCGCCATGGTCTCCGCCAGGGTCACCACGGCGTCGGCCGAGCGCATGATGAACGCCTCGCGGTCGCGCTGGAGCACGTGCCGCTGGCTGCCGACGCGCTTGGGGTCGCGGGAGGCCCAGGTCTCCTCAAGGAAGCCGCGGACCTCGTAGACCAGCGGCGTCCCGGTCCGCTCCCGCACCGCCAGCGCGACCGAGCCGTTACGGTGGTCGGTCGCGGCGTGCAGGACCTGCGGCCTGAGGGTCCTGACCAGCTCGGTCACCTCGCCCGCGCCCTTGAGCATCCGCCCGTGGCTCTCGAACGGCACATCGCCGCCGTCGGGGATCAGCCGGTGGTAGGGGATGCCGTCGATCTCTTCGTACGGCGTCGCGTCCGCGTGGCCCTGCATCATCGGCCAGCCCCAGCTGGTCACGACGTGCGGGTCGAGCCCGGCGGCCTTCTGCGCGCTGACGATGCGGTGAGTCCGCACGGTGTATCCGGCCTGCGTGTACGGCAGGGCGTTGGTGACGCAGTGCAGCACCCGCCCCTCGACCCGCTCGCCCACGATGACCTTGGCCTTCGGCGGGATCGGGTTGGGCTGGATGGCGGCCAGCTCGCCCGCGTAGTAGGCGGCCCTGCGCTTGATGAAGGGGTACCTCGTGTGCCCCTGGAGCACGGCGACCGCCTCGCTCATCCGGCCCGAGTCGAAGTGCTCCTTGGCCTCGGCCCACGGGCCCTTGACCAGGCGCATGCCCAGCTTGCGGACCACCATCCTGGCCTGGCGCGCGGCGGGCCAGGCGAACCGTCCCACGACGGGACGCAGCCTCGGCGGCAGGGTCTCTGCGGCGGCCTGGGCCACACGCACCGGATCGGACTTGACCTTGGCCGCCACGACCCGGGAGACGATCACGGGGTGCTTGGCGAACCCCTTCAGAAGGCCGCTCAGCCCCGCACGGGCCGACTTCGCGGAAACCTTTGAGGAGTCTGGCGTGCTGGCATCGGATACCACGCGGTGACCGTACCATAGGCATCGTTTGCCCTACTCCCGCATGAAAGGCGAGGTCAATGAGGGACTACGCCCCCACGGGGACGACCCCGGACCCCGAAAATCCCCTCGTCCTGCACGTGCTCGGCGCGCGGCCCAACTTCGTGAAGGCGGCCCCGGTCGTCCGCGGACTCGCAGAGCTGGGGGTGCGGCAGGGCATCATCCACACCGGTCAGCACTACGACGCGCTGATGTCGGACGTGTTCTTCGCCGACCTCGGGCTGCCGGAGCCGATCGCCAACCTGGGAGTCGGATCGGGCTCGCACGCGCGCCAGACCGCCGCCCTGCTGATCGGGCTCGAGGACGTGGTGCTGGAGCACCGTCCCACGCTGGTCGTCGTCTACGGTGACGTGAACTCGACGCTGGCCGCGATCCTCGTCTGCGGCAAGCTGCACATCCCGACCGCGCACGTCGAGGCAGGCCTGCGCTCCTTCGACCGGGAGATGCCCGAGGAGGTCAACCGGGTCGTCACCGACGCCCTGTCCGACATCCTGTTCGCCACCTCGCCGGACGCGCTGTCCCACCTGGCGAACGAGGGCGTCGACCCGGCACGGGTCCACCTCGTCGGCAACCCGATGATCGACAGCCTGTTCTCCGCTCTGGACCATCTCGATCCTGCTCCGGTCCGGGCCCGTCTGGGGCTGGCGGAACGGTACGGCGTGGCCACGCTGCACCGGCCGGCGAACGTGGACGATCCGGCGTCGGCGAAGGAGCTCGTCGACGCGGTGCTTGAGGTGAGCGAGCGCCTGCCGATCGTGGTGCCGATGCATCCCAGGGGGCGTCAGCGGCTGGCTGAGGCGGGACTGGTGACCGGCGGGAACCTGCTCATCGTCGACCCGCTGGGCTACGTCGACTTCCTGTCGCTGGTGCGCGGCGCCGCCCTGGTCGTCACCGACTCCGGCGGGGTGCAGGAGGAGACGACCATGCTGGGCGTCCCCTGCCTGACGGTGCGCCCCAACACCGAGCGGCCGATCACCATCACCCACGGCACCAACCGCCTCGTCACCCCCGCGCAACTGGCCGCCGCCGCGGACCGGGCCCTGGCCGAAGGCGCGGCGACGCCCTCGGGTGAGCTGCCCCCGCTCTGGGACGGCAAGGCCGGGCCCAGGATCGCCCGGGTGATCGAGGCCTGGCTCAAGGGGGGCAACCTCTCCCCTGCCGGACAGGTCGTATCGCCCAAATCCCTGTAAAACGGCTGTTTCGGTGCGGCGTAAGCCGTACGCTGGCACGACCCTGGCGTAAAGGCGATTCCCATGAGTTCCCCCACGAGTGAGCAGACCCCCGAAGAGCCGAAGTTCCAGCGTCTCGGGCCGATCAACTGGCTGCCAGAGGAGCGCAAGGTCATCGAGCGCTTCGAGGAGCGCGTCCAAGACCTGGAGCGGCGCCTGGCCATCGCCGAGGCCCGTGCCGACTACGCGCAGTGGAAGCTGGAGTCGACCAAGGTCCAGCGGCCGTACCGGGTCGCGGAGGCGCTGACCGGGGCGAAGGGGGCCGGGGTCGTGCGGCTGCCCGGCAAGCTGAAGGCGGCGATGGCGGCCCGCAAGGGGCCCAAGCCGCCTCGGCCGGTGAGCGAGGTGGTCGCCGAGCTCGACCAGCAGGGGCCGGCCGTGGACGTGCCGCAGGCGAAGTGGCCCACGGGACCGATCAACCGGCCGGACATGAAGGTCGCGGTGATCCTGGACGACTTCTCCAGGATGGCGTTCAAATACGAGTGGGACCAGATCGAGTTCGGGCTGCGCGACTGGCCGGAGATCTTCGCCGAGCGCAGGCCGGAGATCCTGTTCGCCGAATCGGCCTGGCACGGCAACCAGGGCCGCTGGCGCTACCAGATGACCGGGTCGAACGCACCGAAGCCCGAGCTGCGGGCCTTGATCGACTGGTGCAGGGACGAGGGGATCCCGACGGTCTTCTGGAACAAGGAGGACCCGCCGAACTTCGACTTCTTCATCGATACGGCCAAACTGTTCGACTACGTTTTCACGTGCGACGGGGACATGGTGCCCCGGTATCGCGAGGTGCTCGGGCACGATCGCGTGGATGTCCTGCAGTTCGCCGCGCAACCCCGGGTGCACAACCCGATCCAGGAACGGCGGGGGCGGCTGCACGACGTCGTGTTCGCGGGGATGTACTTCCGGGACAAGCATCCCGAGCGGCGCGAGCAGATGGAGACGGTGCTTGCGCCGATCCGCGAGCTGGGGCTGCACATCTTCGCGCGCAACGGCACGGTCGACGAGAAGTACGCCTGGCCCGCCGAGTACGTCCCGCACATCGTGGGCGAGTTGCCGTACGACCAGATGCTGGCCGCGTACAAGATGTACAAGGTCTTCCTGAACGTGAACTCGGTGCTCGACTCTCCGACGATGTGCGCCCGCCGTGTCTTCGAGCTGTCGGCCTGTGCGACGTCGGTGGTCTCGGGGTGGTCACGCGCGATTGAGGAGACGTTCGGGTCGTTGATCCCGATCGCCCGGGACCAGACCGAGTCCTACAACCAGGTGCTGCATCTGATCAACAGTCCTGAGCTGCGCGCCAGGCAGGGGCATATGGCGATGCGGGAGGTCTTCGACAAGCACCTGTTCACGCACCGGGTGGATCAGATTCTGCAGTTGCTGGGCAAGCCTGTCTCGCCTGTGTCACGGTCGGTTTCGGTGGTGCTGCCGACGAACCGGGCCTCGCAGATCGAGCACGCGATCTCGTCGGTGGCCAAGCAGATCCACCGGCCGTTGCAGCTGGTGATGGTGCTGCACGGGCTGGACATCGACCCCGTGGTCGTGGCCGACAAGGCTCGGGTGGCGGGGGTGTCCGACGTGGTGGTGCTGCCTGCGGATCCTTCTTTGTCGCTGGGTGCCTGTATGAATTTGGGGATCGCGGCGGCGGAGGGGTCGCTCATCGCGAAGATGGACGACGACAACCTGTACGGAGAGCATTACCTGTCGGATCTGGTGCGTGCTTTTGACTATTCCGATGCGGAGTTGGTCGGGAAGGGCGCGCATTACGCGTTTTTCGAGGGTAGTAACACGACGATGCTGCGGCTGCCTGGGCTTGAGCATCGGTACAGCTGGCTGGTGCAGGGGGGGACGTTCCTCGGTAAGGCTGAGATGTTCCGGCATTATGGGTTCGAGGATGTGACCCGGGGTGAGGACACGCGGCTGGTGCGGCGGCTGAAGGAGGACCGGGTGAAAATCTACTCTGCTGACCGGTTCAATTTTGTTTACTGGCGGAGCGGGGATGCTTCGATGCATACCTGGCAGGCTGACGACATCAAGCTGACTCGTAACGCGCAGTTCTCCTTTGTTGGGCATCCTGAGGCGCATGTGATGATCTGATTTTGGGGACACGCTACAGGCCGGTTTTGGGGGCTGTGCTGAAGACGCGCTGCGGTGTTCGGTTGGTTCGCGCTCCGGGGGGTGGGTGCTCCGGTGCTGGCTGAAGCAATCCGTTGAGGTTTTCTCGGAAAGCAACCGCCGGGTCGGTGGGACTCGCCGGCTGTCTCTTGACGTCCTCCCGGCCCGAAAGACCTGCCGAAAAATCCGGGGAACATCACGAGGGGCCGTTTTGCATCTCCTCCCCGCCCTGAAGAATGGGGCATCCATGCTGAGGAACGTGGTGAGGAGAGCGCGTGACCGACATTGCCGATGAGATCGCCGACTGGCTGTACCCCACCATCGAGCGCGAGATGAACGGCGCCCAGGTCCTCGCCGCCGATGGCGATCTTCTCAGGGACCTCGGCGAGAAAACCCTGGGGCCCGGGGGTGGGGAGAAGTTCATCGAGCACATCTCCGGTAGCTCCCAGGTGAAGCTCAACATCATCCAGCGATACAGAGCCACCCGTGACCTCGTCAACACCTTCCGCAAGCGCCTCGGTGCCGGTGAGGCCCTGAGCACCGAGGACGCGCTGCAGCTCACACGCGCCACGATCCGGGACGAGACCCTGTCGGAGGTTCTGGCGTACCTCGCGGCCGGCTACTACCTGCGCCCCGGCTTCAAGGAGGAGTGGAAGCCCACGTCCTGAACGAAGCGGCCCCGAGCCTCTCTCCCCCCGCGCACACTCCCGTCACCGGTAGCGACGACGCAGGCGCGGTTCAGCCCGCCGGGCAAGGCTAGGCCGTTGGAGGGGAGGCGACCGGGCCTGCTGAGAGCAGGCCCGGTCAGGCTGGCGCGAAGCGTGAGGGCTCCTCGTCAGTTGATCAGATGACTGTGTCACCGTTCCTTTCTGGAAGAGCCCGATCGCGAACGCTCCTGCCTGCCCGGCGCCGCCAGTCGGATGAGGTACGACTGTGCGCCGGAGAGCCTGACGCTCTGGATGTGTACGGGGACGAGATGTCGGCGGATCCCGATGGGGAGGTCGCCGACGCCGGGAAGCAGGACCACGGCCGTCCCGTCCGGGGCGAGGACACGCCGCAGTTCCGTCCACCAGTGGGAGGAGGATGCGGCGAGCAGGCCGTGGGCGGCGACCTGGCCTCCCCAGGGGGGATTGCTCAGCACGCGGTCGACGCTGCCGTCCGGTAGGGGCAGGCGTCCGGCGTCGGCCTGGCCGATGGTGATGCGTGATCCGGCCGGGGTGACCGAGGAGAACACGGCCGTGTTCTCCCGCGCTGCGTGCAACGACTGCGGGGCGAGGTCGAAGCCGCAGAAACGAGCCTGAGGCTGCTGGTTTCCCGCTTCGGCCAGCAATGTTCCCGCGCCGCAGCAGGGGTCGAGAACCGTGTGGCCGGGATGGATGTCGGCCATCCGTGCCATGGCGGCGGCCAGCGGGGGATGCAGCGTCCCCGGAACGGAACGCCGTTTGTAGTCACGTCGGTGCAGAGGCCGGTCGGCGACCCGCAGCATGAGGGTCGCCCTCGTGCCGTCGAGGGTCACCCGCCATCCGCTGTGACCCGGCGGAGGTGCGGTTCCCGCGCGCCGCGAGTGGTAGCCGACCCCCAGCCGCCGTGCCAGGACGCGCCCGACGGCGTCTTCGACGTCGTAGCGGTTGAAGTTGCGCCTGCCCAGGAACGACGCCGACACCTCGACACCGGTGAGCGCGCCAGGACCTCCGTGGCTCTGGCGCGACCGCGTCAGCCGTTCGAGGTCGGCGATGTCGGCGAGCCGAGCGAGCGCGGTGGCGCCCTGCTTGGCCGTACCGGGGTCGGCGCACTGCCCGGCGAGCAGGAACACGTCGTCTGCCGTGCGCAGAGCGACGGCCCGCGCATCGGGCCTGTGCGCGCGAAAGTGAATCTCGCGGTGTCCCAGATGGGTGATCATGCCGAGTCCGAGCTGGAGTATCTCAGCGGCGACCGTTGGCTCCAGCCCGTGAACGCACCGCGCCACCAGGCTCGCCGCCGTCACGAGACGACGGGAGCACTGGGACGCGGGGCGGTGAGAAAAAACGCGCGAATGCGCATAGTGATCGTTCTTCTCCCACGTCAGCCCGGGGCAGCGCTACGCCACCCCGCCTCGTCGGCGACGGGTCTCTCCTCGCTTCGCCGACGGCGGCTAACGGAGGTCGAAGAAGAACGCGAACGTCATGGTTCGCGATCCTAGAATCCCTGGGACAGCTCGTTCAACCGATATTCCGCCTCTCTGGCACGACTGCCCCGTCTCCTCTCAGCTCCTGATGAAGGTCAGCAGGTCGTCGTTGAACCGGTCCTTGAAGGGGTTGATGTTGGCCAGGCCGTGCGGGGCGTCGGGATAGACCTTCAGGGTCGCGCCCTGGACGATCTCAGCCGACTTCCGTGCCGAGTCGTCGATGGGCACGATCTGGTCGGCGTCCCCGTGCACGATCAGCGTCGGGATGTCGAAGCGCCTGAGGTCCTCGGTGAAGTCGGTCTCGGAGAAGGCTTTGACGCAGTCGTAGGCGGCCTTCAGTCCAACTTGCATGCTCCACAGCCAGAACGCGTCACGCACGCCCTGTGAGACGTTGGAGTCCGGCCGGTTGGCGCCGTAGAAGGGGCCGCTGAGGTCCTTCCAGTACTGCGCGCGGTCTCCCGCCACCGCGATCCGAATGTCGTCGAAGACCTTGATCGGGGTGCCTTCCGGGTTGGCGTCGGTCTTCAGCATCAGCGGCGGGACCGCGCCGAGCAGCACGGCCTTGGCGACTCGGGAGGTGCCGTGGCGACCGATGTAGCGGGTCACCTCGCCACCGCCGGTGGAGTGGCCGACCAGGACCACGTCCCGCAGGTCCAGCTTCTCGATCACCTCGGCGAGATCGTCGGCGTAGGTGTCCATGTCGTGGCCGTTCGCCACCTGGCTGGAGCGGCCGTGCGCACGCCGGTCGTGGGCGACGGCCCGGTAGCCGTTCTCGGCGACGAAGCGGATCTGGTCTTCCCAGGCGTCGGCGTTGAGAGGCCAGCCGTGGCTGAACACCACCGGCTGCCCGGAGCCCTCGTCCTTGTAGAAGATGTCGGTGCCGTCTCTGGTGGTGATGTACCCCATCGCGAATTCCTCTCGTCGATGTGGCCTTCCCTCGAAGGCCACATCGACAGTTCCCGCTCTCGTTGAAGCCACCCCGGGCGCTCTCAACCCTTTGCCCGCCCTTGCCAGGGTTGAGGCCCCTGGAATGAGAAACGCCCTCTCCAGCAGCCGCTCACCCCCAGCGTCTTCACGCCACCTCAGCGTGTTCACCGAACACATGACGACCGACCAGGTGTCGGCGACCAGGTCCAGCGTGGTGCGGGCGGGACGGCCGGCGAGGAAGACGTCGTAGTCGCTCATGCATGTCAGTCCGCGTGCCGGTCGCTCACGCGTGTCAGCCAGGGTGTCAGGCGAACAGGACACGGGGCCCTTTGGCCTGTTCGGGGGTTCGGCTGCCTCCGGATGAGACAGAATGCTTCAGTGACCAGTGTCCACGTGCTCAACGGCCCGAACCTGAACCTGCTCGGCACCCGTAGGCCCGAGGTTTACGGGTCCACGACGTTGGCGGGCGTGGAAGAGCTGTGCCGCGAGGAGGCCATCCGGCTCGGGCTGGATCTGGTCTTCCGCCAGTCCAACCACGAGGGCCAGCTCATCGACTGGATCCATGAGGCCGGGGCAGGCGTCAAGGCCGGCGAGGTCGTTGGGGCGGTCTTCAATCCCGGGGCCTACACCCACACCTCGATCGCCCTGCACGACGCCATCGAGGGGACGGAGCTACCGGTCATCGAGGTGCACATCTCCAACGTGCACCGCCGGGAGGCCTTCCGCCACCACTCCTACATCTCCCCTGTCGCGCGCGGCACCATCGTCGGCCTCGGCGTGGACGGCTACCGCCTCGCCATCGACGCCCTCCACAGGATGTCCCGGTAGGTCCTTGCAGGCCCTTGCGGGAGGTGTCGGTCGGTGGGTTTGGGGCGCCGTCACTCCTCGCGGTTTGTGCTCGCCGTGTTCCGGACGCGCTCCAGGTAGGCGACCAACGCGGCCATCTGGCCGGCGGGCCAGGGCAGGCGTCGGCTGATCTCGGTGGTGTTGTCCTGCCACATTCTCCGGGCCGTGGTCGTGGTCCGCTCGTCCTGCTGACCGCCAGGGTGGAACGCGCTGCCCAGCGCGTCCCAGCGTGAGACGAGGTCGCGGACCTGTGGATCGTCGACGGGGGTTTCGGCCCGTACGTGGTGGAGCAGTTCCTCGACCAGGTCGGCCCACCGTGCCTTGGCCGCCTCGACGGCCTCGGGACCGAGTTCGGCCCTGCGTTCGGCCAATCGATCCCGCTGTTCCTGGGTGAAGTAGGTCTCGAACACAGAGATCATCTCCAAAGTCATCATGAACTGGTCAGGATCCGGCATCGAGGCATCGTCGAGTTGCCGCAGCAACCCGTGAACGCGGTGCTTGATCCGGTGGATTCGTTCGGCCTGGCTTTCCAGGTCACGGAGCTGAGCGGTCAGTAGTTCGCGCATCGTCGCCAGGTCGTCCGGCGAGTTCACGAGCACGCCCGCGACCTCCTCCAGCGACAGCCCGAGCGCGCGCAGTGCCCGCACGCGGTACAGCCGTCGCAGATCGTGCTCGGTGTAGCGGCGGTGCCCCGACACGGTGCGTTCGCTCGCGGACAGCAGACCGATCTCGTCGTAGTGGTACAGCGCGCGCACGGTCACCCCGGTGGCCTGCGCCAGCTCTCCGATGCTCCACCGGCGTCCGATGGCGTTCTTCCCGCTCACGTCGGCAACGCTAGAACCTCCCGTAGCGGGAGGTTCAAGGGCATGAGCCGCCCCATTCCCTCGGGTATCGCCCGTTCCCATCGCCCCGGCTCGCGCGCGAGCCGGGGCGATACCGCCAACAATCCAGGGGCCGCCGTTCAGGGGCCGAAGACCTGCTGGATCACGCTCTCGCCGTCACCGACGATCTTGCGGAACCGGCGGGTCAGCTCGATCGCCTCCTCCTTGGAGCGGACCTCGACCAGTGCGAACCCGGCCACGGCCTCCTTGGCCTCGGCGAACGGGCCGTCCGTCACGGTGATCTCGTCGCCGGAGGACGTCACGCGGATGCCGCCGGGCTCGAGGCCGCCGGTGGCCAGCAGGACACCTGCCGTGGTCAGTTCCTCGATGAACTTGCCCATCTCGATGTGCAGCTTCTCGTCGGGAACGGTGTCGGAAGGCTTGGAGATCATCAGGTAGCGCATGTGTCTTTCCTTTTCTCTTTCGGGTGCTCTGCCTACGCGTCGAACAAACCTATGTGACAGGGAACGGGGGCATTCCCTGTCACATCGCCGAGTCGACGTGTGAGCGAGAACCGAAGAAGACGAACCCGAGAAAGGCACCGGTCATGACCTCCACCGTCCAGATCCCCGCCTCCGCCGCCACCGTCTCGACCTCCACCCGTTCCCTGCTCACCTGCGCGGCCGTCGCGGCACCCCTGTGGACGGTCGTCTCCCTGGCTCAGGCCGCGACCCGCGAGGGCTTCGATCTGACCCGCCACCCGCTGAGCGCGCTGAGCAACGGTTCCCTCGGCTGGCTGCAGATCACCAACTTCCTGGTCGCGGGCGTCCTGACCGTCGCCGGGGCGAGTGGCCTGCGCCGAGTCCTGCACGGCACTCCCGGAGGCAGGTGGGCGCCACGGTTGGTCCGGATCAACGGCATCGGCATGATCGCCGCCGGAGTCTTCGTCATGGACCCGGCCGACGGCTTCCCCATCGGCACCCCGTACGGCATGCCCGAGGCGCTCACCTGGCACAGCTACGGCCACATGGCCGCGGGCTCGGTCGCCTTCATCGCCCTGATCGCCGCCTGCTACGTCCTGGGCCGCCACTTCAGCCGCGCCGGGAACCGCGGCCACGCCATCGCCTCCCGCGTCGCGGGCACCGCCCTCCTGGTCGGCGACGGCTGGGCCATGAGCGGCGGTACGGCGGGCTCCCTGAGCCTGGCCATCGGCGCCATCACCGCGATGCTCTGGATCGCCGTGGTCGCCGTCCGGTACCGCCGCGGTCTCTGAAATCCCGCGAGAGCGCGCATCGCGGGTACCGCCGACACCGCCGGCCGGTCTGGGGCCGCCTGCGAGCAGCCCGAATCCGCCCTACAGGCAAGTTCCAAGCAGTTCCAAGCAGTAAGGACATCGACATGGCCACGTTCGCCACCGTTCAGGACTACCTCGCCTCTCTCCCCGAGTCCCAGCGGCACATCGCCGACAAGCTCCTGCCCCTCATCGAGGAGGTGCTGCCCGGGGCCGGTGCGCTCTGGCACGGACACCCGGTGTGGAGTCTGGGAGCGGCCCCGGGCAAGTCCCCGGTCTGCCATCTCAAGGCCTACTCCTCCTATCTGACCTTCGGGTTCTGGCGGGGCCAGGAGATCACCGACCCGTCCGGCCGCCTCGAACCCGGCGCGCGGGCGATGGCCTCCGTGAAACTCCACGACCTGGGCGACGTCGAAGCCGCCCTGTTCACCACCTGGCTGCGGCTGGCACGGGGCCTGGAGGAGCAGGACTCCGGTGGTCCGCTGGTGGTTTCGGCCGCGGATCCAGCGAAGTAGTGCCTGACCCGCACTCGCGAAAAGACGGTTCGGCCTGGTCCGCCTGGCCTGCTGTTGGGATGTCGCGGGTCAGAGATGGGGGCGCTGGGTTTTCCGTGATCGCTGTGGGGAGTTCTGGGGCTCGGCCCCGTTTCCCGCATGGGTCTGGCCCCGCGTCATTCGACGCGAGGCCAGAACAGGAGGTCTTCTGTGATCTTCTAGGGGGTCAGGATGTCGTCGATCGCCGCGTGCAGGTCAGGCCGGGGGCCGATGTGGTGGGGGTCGCCGGTGGGCTGGGCCGTGCCGGTCAGTTTGAGGGTGCTACGGACCTGGCTCGGGGTGAGCACTCCGCTCGCCGCCTTGGCGACACCCTGGAGGTCGGCCACCACTCCGGCGACTATGGCGCTGGCGCTGGAGGTGCCGCTGAAGTAGCTGATGTACAGCTTGTTCGGGTTGGTCTCCGAGGGGGTCAGGTCCTGCGAGCCGGGGATGCCCAAGGCGGCCACGCACGCGCCGTAGGCCTGGATGTCCACGCGCGAGCCGTACGTCGAGAACGACAGCGCTCTCAGCTCGGCGGTGGGGGCTGAGCCGGTGCAGTTCGTCCCGCCGGGGCTGGGCGGTGCTCCCGCGCCGATCACGATGGCGCCGGAGTCGGGACGACCCATGATGGTGGTGGCGTAGGCGTCGGTCGGGTCGTCGAGGTCGTTGCCGCCGTTACCGGCCGCCTCGACCACGGTCACCCCGGCGGCGGTCGCCAGCACCGTCTGGTCGTAGGCGCTGCTGTCCACCTCCCAGGGATACCAGCCGCCGGAGGGGCCGTCGGGGGTCACTCCGAGCTCGTACAGGATCACGTCGCCCGGTCCGGAGTGCGCGGTGGCGTAGGAGATGGCGTCGGGAACATCAGCGCCGGTCAGGTGCAGCGTGGCGTGTGGCGCGATGCCCGCCATGCCGAGTCCGTTGTTGTCCTGGGCGCCGATGATCCCGGCGACGGCGGTGCCGTGGCCGACCCTGACGTCGGTGGAGCAGGGGTCGCCGAACAGGGCGGGCGATTGGACCACCGCGCCGGTCGCGACGCGTCCGGCCAGCTCCTCGTGGCACATGTTCCACGCGTTGATCAGTCCGCTCAGCTGGAACGGGCTGGTCCGGGTGGTGGTGGCGCCGTCACCGAGCCGCCCGCTGCCGTTGGCGCCCCATACGTGGAACCACTGGCTGAGCTTGGCGACGTTGTGCGCCGTGCCCACCGCGATCGACTCGGCGGTCAGGGAAAGCGCGACGGGTGTGGTGGAGTCGGTGGTTGTGCCGTTGCCGAGCTGCCCCTGGGCGTTGTCACCCCAGGTGTAGGTCGTCGAGGTGAGCGACGACGTCGTGGCGGCGCTGTGCAGGGAACCGGCGGCCACCTGGCTGACGTTGGTCAGGCCTGACACCGAGACCGGGGTCTTCCTGTCGGTGACGGTGCCGTCGCCGAGCTGGCCCTGGCTGTTGTCGCCCCAGGCCTTGACCGTGCCGCCGGAGACCAGGGCGAGCACGTGTTCGCCGCGGCTGCTGACCTGGCTGACACCGGTCAGGCCGGACACGGCGACCGGGGAGATCCGGTCGGTGGTGGTGCCGTCGCCGAGCTGCCCCTGGCTGTTGTCGCCCCAGGCCTTGACCGTGCCGGTGGCGAGCACGGCGACGGAGTGGGCCGCCCCCGCCGCGACGGAACCGAAGGCGGTGGACACGCCGGTGAGGCTGGGAACGGTGAGTGCGAGCGAGGAGTCGCTGGTGCCGTAGCCGAGCTGGCGCTGGCTGTTGTCGCCCCAGGCCCGGACGGTGCCGTCCGACATCGTGGCCAGCACGTGGCCGGCGCCCGCGCTCACGGCCACCGCGGTGGAGATCCCGGCGACCTGCACCGGGACCAAACTGTCGGTGGTGGTGCCGTTGCCGAGCTGCCCCTGGCTGTTGTCACCCCACGCCCACACGGTGCCGTCGGACTTCAGGGCGACCGAGAATCCGGTACCGGCGGCGACGGCGTTGACGCCGGTCAGGCCGGGGATCTTCACCGGGACCTTCTTGGTCGTGGTGGTGCCGATGCCGAGCTGGCCCTGAGCGTTGTCGCCCCAGGCCCACACCTCACCGCCTGACGCACTCCACGCCACCAGCAGCGAGTGGTCGTCACCCGCGGCGACCTTCTGCGCCCCGTACTCCGGGATCAGCGAGGCCTGGACCTCGATGTCGGTGACGGTGATGCCGTCGCCCTTGCCACCGGTCTGCGCGTTGGCGTAGTCGGCGTCGACCCCTCCGCCCTGGACGGCACCGGTCGCGTTGCGGTACCTCTGCTCCGAACGCAACGGCTCGGTGGGGGAGGTGAGAATCGGCCTGGCCTGGGCGATCTCCACCGACGGCAGCGCGTTCAGGTCGCTCAGCAGCGACTCGATGCCCTTGGGCACGGTGACGACGAACCAGGAGTTCAGGTCGGGCAGCTCGCGGCCGGTGCTCTTCTCCAACTGGAGCCGCTGCTGAGTGATCTTCGTCTCGGGCACCGACGACAGGGGCCTGATCGACGCGCCCTTGTACTTGGCCAGCACCTGCTGGATCTCGGAGGCGTCGGCCGCGTTCTCCGCGACCAGCTTCTGATCGCGCAGCCGTACCGCTTTGTCGGAGTTGAACTTCACCGACAGCTGGGTCGTGGAGAACCCCTTGGGCAGTGGCCCGTGCGTTCCCGGTGCGACCCCCTTCTCCTTGCTGTGGTCATACGACGGGGCCGGTTCGGCCGAGGCCGATCCCGCCGAGACCATGCCCGACAGCGTGCCGACGGTCACGGCGAGTAGGGCCGCGGCGAGCCGGCGTCCTGACGACCGAAACCTTCCACCATCCCGAGCAGTGGGGTGAGCGGACAACAAATTCTCCTCTGGCGTCTTTCGCGACGCGCGAGTTCAAAGTCTTACAGTCAGTGACTCCGGGCGTGCCGATAAGTAACGGCATGCTCCCTGAGCATGACAAACCGAGGCGTCGCCGCCATCGGAAGACCCATTACCCGCACAATCAGCGCGTGTCATAAAAACAACAGACCCGACGAGTCAGCATAGGCTGATCACCCACTAAAAAATCAACCATTTAAAACGACTCGCACGGGCGGCCATTAGACGAACGCGCGGAGTGATTACACCGGTCCACGGCAGCGCCGACCTGCCCGTGAAAGGTTGATTCCGCCACGCTTGACAGCGACCGGAAAGCGACGTAGAAATGACGGCCATTCGACATCCGGCGACCTGCCCAACCCATATCTTTCCAGGTCATCGCGTTTTATCGCGCCGCAGGAAGAGTGGCTCCCGCGACAAGCATCTACTCATTTCACCATTGTTTAAAGTGTGCACGGATCGCACACTTCTCTTGATAGGATGGAGCGCTCTCCCGAGATGGCGACCTTCGACACGATGCGGGGCCACGCGAAACTCTCGGTGAAACGAATTCCAAGGGAGTTCCTCCCGGCGGGCCAAACCACACGGAGCCGACGCCGTCGACTCCGATCACCACGCCCCTGTGCGGAGCGTGACAAGATTAACGTGACCCGCAGATCCCCTCCGGAGATGCGGACCCCGTCCGCAGTGGTTCTGGAAGGGATCCGTGCGGTCCATTCCGGCGCCGACGATTCCAACAATCGGGCATCTTCTCGTAAATCGCACACATCAGGGCATGTTTCCGTGCCGAACCGATAAACCCGCCACGTCCCGCGAGCTGACGGCACGCCCCCGGATGACCGGGCGGACGGACGGTGGCGGGAGGTCATTTCTTCGAGACTTCGAGGAAGGGCAGCGTGGTGTCTTCCGGAAAGGAACGTGATCGACATAATGAGATGAACGGCCTGGTCAGCACGGTTTTCCAGCATCCTCCCCTGATTCCGTCGGTATCGGCCTCTCATCGTCGTCCGCACCCCGTCCGCTCGGCGAGAACACACAGCAGGCATCTGAGCGTCCGTCCGGCAGGGGAGAGTCATGCGTTCGATCACGGGGATAGGAGTGGCCGCCGCCCTCGTCATGACTTCGGGCGCTTCGGCCGGGACTCTCCGCGCGCCCGCCATGGGCGTGACACCGCCGGGGAACGTCACGCTGTCCCCGAGCGCGTCACCGTCCCCGAGCGCGTCACCGTCCGCGAGTGTCTCGACGGACCCCAGCAAGCTTCCCCCCGGGTTGAAGGACGTCACCTCACTCCGCGTCCTGCCCCCGTGGCCTCGCCAGCACAACAACGTCCGGTTGTTCATCCACTGTCCGACCAACTCCAACCACGCGATCGTCGGCTCGACCGCGTTCAACCTCAAAGGGTCGAGACACCTCTACCGGGAGGTCGGGGTCGGCGTCTCCAAGAGGGGGCTCGGCCGCGACGCGGTCTCGATCTCCTACTACGCGCTCCCGGGCTTTCACACGGTCCGGCTGAAGTGCGTGAAGGTCAAGATCAACCACAAGACCCGGATCAGAAGGATCCGCGTGCTCAGCCGACTCGCCGTACCCATCCGTGTGCGGAGGTTCAACATCGCGCAGTTCTTCGCCTGTCCCCTGGATTTGGATGCCAGGACAGCCGAACCGCCGGGGAAGCATGCTCCGCGCCCCTCCCCCGCCTGCGGGCCGGTTCCCGGGGGGCCCGGAGGAGCGTGATCCCAGGCCGGCTCGGGCCAGTTCCCTGGGTCCCGGGGTCCAGGGTCCCGGGGTCCCGGGATCCCGGGTCGCCCCGGAGAGACGGGCTGTGGCGGGCGCCGGGGTGTCAGGGGGTGTGGCGGGCGCGGTAGGTCCGCACCTTGGTGCGGTTGCCGCACTCGGCCATCTGACACCACAGCCCGGCCCTGTTCCTTGAGTGGTCGTAGAAGGCCCACAGGCAGTCCTCCGCCGGGCACACCTTGAACCGCTGCCACGTCCCGTCGAGTGCCGCCGCTCCGACGACGGCCAGGATCCCGCCAAGTTCCCGCAGGCCTCCGCCGTCCCCCGCGGCCAGCTCCAGGTCGCCGGCGTCCCGCACCCGCAGCCGTACGGCGGCGTCACGCGCCAGCTCATCCAGGACGCGTACGGCCTCAGGGGACACCGGCGTTCCCGAGTTCGCCCTCGCGAGGGCCCGCAGCGCCTCACGGACCAGGACCGCCCTGCGCCACAGTTCCTCATCGACGGGCGTGGCCTCGTCGATCGGCGTCCGCGCCACCAGCCAGGCGCGCAGACCCTCCGGCGTCGCGAGGGCGTCGGTTCCCTGCTCCAGGTCACGGGTGTTGACGAACTCCCGTACCAGTTCCAGCTCGCCGGGGGCGTCCTGGCGCTTCATGAGACTCCCTCTCGTTGACTAACCAGTAAATCGTTTTATAGGTTACTTCTCGAACGGTTGTCGGAATATAGGGGCATGTCCCCTTCCGGCTCCCAGAGCCTGGCAGGCTTGAGAGGACGGTTCATGGCGGACAGGCGTCCATATCCCGAGAGCATCCACGCCCCTACCCGCCCACGTGGCCGCACGCTGTCCCGGTATGGAGGTCTGGCCGCCGTGATCACGGCGACGGCGCTGTGGAGGCTGGGCGGCCCCGAATCGCCCGCTTCGCCGCCGGTCCTGCCCCGGGACGGCCTCCCGACGGGACCGCGGGCGCCGGGTTGACCCTGCCGTAGCGTCAACGTTTCTAATGAGGGCATGCGAATCGGCGATCTCGCCGCGCTGGTCGGGGTGTCGACCCGGACCGTGCGCCACTACCATCACCTGGGCCTCCTGCCGGAACCGGTACGGCTGGCCAACGGCTACCGGGAGTACCGGCTGCGCGACGCGGTGATCCTCGCCCGCATAAGGCGGCTGGCCGAGCTGGGCCTGTCGCTGGACGAGATCCGCGACGTGCTGGCCGCCGATCGGGGCAGGGAGCTGCGCGAAGTGCTCCTGGAACTGGACGCCGACCTCGCCAAACAGCAGGAGGCGATCGGCGCCAGAAGGGATCGGCTCGCCACGCTGCTGGCGGAGGCGGACCTGCGCCCGGACTCGACGGTTTCCCCCGACATGGCGGCGGTGCTGCGCGCGCTCCCCGCGGAGGGCTCGAGGTTCGCCGAGATCGACCGCGAGCTGCTGGCACTGGTGGACAGCGTGGCCGACCCGGCGGGCCGGGCCCGGATGGTCGACCTGATGCGCCCGCTCACCGAGCCCGAGGCGCTCGCCCGAGGGCACGCCCTGTACCGGCGGCTCGACGAGCTCGCGGACGCGGATCCCGGCGACCCCCGCGTCGCTGTGCTCGCCGCCGACCTCGCCGCCCACCTCCCCGCCGAGCTGGCGGCGGCGATGCTCCCGGACACCGACCACGCGCGCCCTCGGGGAGACGGCCGGGCGGAGGAGGCGGACGCCATGCGGTGGATGAAGACGCTGGACGCCGAACTGTCCCCCGCCCAGGCCGAAGTGTTCCGGCTGGTCATGGCCACGCTGCGGGGAAGGACATGATGCTCCGGATCGCGCGTGCCGCGTTGTTCGCCGTGCTTCCCGCGGAGTTGCTGTTCGCGGTCCTGATCGTGTCGGGAGTCCGGCTGCCCGGCCCGATGCTCGCGGGGGCGGAACTGGCCGTCGTGCTGGTGCTCGGCTTCGAGACCGTGACCGCCTACCGGCTGTTCAGGGCGGAACGGCGGAGCGGCGCCGACCGGCGGGCGGCGCTCGGGGCGACCGTCGACCACCTGGTGCCCGTGCGGGTGCGCAGGATCATGGGCTTCGAGCTGAGGAGTATGGCGAGCCTTCTGCTGTGGGTCGCGCGCCGCCGCGACGGCGTGCCGCCCGGCGCGACCGCGGTGCCGTATTCGGGGGAACAGTCCTCGACGCTGCTGGTGCTTCTGTTCCTGATGGTCGTCGAGACCGTGGCCGTCGACCTGCTGCTGGTCGGGCTCGGTGTGTCGGACGGCCTACGGCTGCTGGTGCTGGTGGCCGACGTCTACGGGATCGTGCTCGTGCTGGCGCTCGGCGCGGCCTGCGTCACCCGGCCGCACGTCGTGACCTCCGGGGAGCTGCGCGTCCGCTACGGCGCGTACTTCGACCTGCGCGTCCCGCACGACCTGATCTCCTCGGTACGGCTGTCGCGCACCTACAACGAGAGCGGCATGGTCACCGTGACCGGCGAACGGCTCAGCGTCGCGGTTTCCTCCCAGACCAACGTGGTCGTCGAGCTCGCCGAACCGATCACCGTCGTCCGCCCCCTGGGCCGCAGCGCCGAGGTCACCGTGATCCGCTTCTTCGCCGACGCCCCGAACGCCGTACTGACCGCCCTGCGGCCTCCCCAGCGTCACAACGTCCCCTGATCGGTGCGGGGAGTCACGCGATGACCCCGGCGAGGTGCGAGAACACCACCGCCGGGGTCGTCGCCGTCAGGCCGGGTCGACGGCCTTGCCGTTGGTCTCCGGGGCGGGGAGGGTGGGGGCCGGAGTGTTCATGTTGAGGAGGGAGCGGGCCAGGCCGAGGCCGGTGCCACCGAGGGTGAGGGCCTTGGCGAGCATCTCCTCGATGCCCTGGGCACCGTTCAAGACCACCATGTGATCCACATTGCCGAAGGCCTTCGCGCCCGCCTCGACGATCTGCGGCCAGTTCTCGGCGAGCTGCTGGGCGATGACCGCCTCCTGGTTCTCGGTGAGGGCCTGGGAGCGGGCGCGGATCGCCTCCGCCTCTGCCAGGCCCTTCGCCTTCGCGGCCTCCGCCTCGGCGAGACCCTGCGCCCTGGCCGCCTCTGCGGCGGCCAGGCCCCTGGCCTTCGCGGCCTCCGCCTCACCGAGACCGGTGGCCTTGGTCGCATCGGCGGCGGCGAGGCCGCGCAGCCGTACGGACTCGGCCTCGGCGGCGGCGGCCTGCTTGACCTGGGAGGCCTGTGCGGCGGCGCGCAGCTCGGTCTCGCGGGCCTCCGCCTCCGCCTGGGCGATGCGGGCGTCGCGCTCGGCCTGGGAGAGCGTCACGGTCTCGTACGCCCTGGCGTCGGCGGGCTTGCGGACCTGGGACTGCAGACGCTGCTCGGCGAGCTGGGCCTCGAGCTCGGCGGCGCGGGTCTCCTGGATCACGACCTCCTGGCGGGCCGAGGCCTCCGACAGCGGGCCCGCCTGACGGGACCTGGCCTGGGCCTCGTCGATCTCGGCCTGGTAGGCGGCCTGCTTGATCTGGGAGTCGCGCCAGGCCGCGGCCTTGTTCGCGGCGGCGATCTGCTCGGCCTCGGTGGCCTCCTGGTCGCGCTGGGCCTCGGCGATGCGGGCCGCGGCGGCGATCTTGGCGGCGTTCGGCTTACCGATGTTGGTGATGTAGCCGGTCTCGTCGTCGATCTCCTGGATCTGCAGGGAGTCGACGATCAGGCCGAGTTTGATCATCTCGTCGGAGGCCGAGGCGCGGGTCTCACCGGTCAGCCGCTCACGGTTGAGGATGAGGTCCTCGACGGTCAGGTTACCGATGATCGAGCGCAGGTGACCGGTGAACAACTCGTGGATGGCACCGTTCATCGAGTCCTGCTGGTCGAGGAAGCGACGGGCGGCGTTGGCGATGGAGTGCAGGTCGTCGCCGACCTTGTAGATCACCACGCCCTTCACGACGACCGGGATGCCCTGCTGGGTGACACAGGAGACCTGGAGGTTGGCGGCGCGGCTGTCCAGGCGCAGGCGGCGGGCGGTCTGAAAGCCGGGAAGTACGGCGCTGCCCTTGCCGGTGACGATCTTGAAACCGAGGCTGTCGGTGTGCTCGGTCTTTCCCCTGGCCCCGAGGCCGGAGATGATCAGCGCCTCGTTGGGCTCTGCTACCCGCCAGACGGCCTTGAACAGCAGGATCAGGACGACGAGGGCGACGACGACGCCGCCCCCGACGATGAGGAACTGGGTGGGCAATGTGGCCTCCGCGGAGGAAAGGAAGAAAGAGGGAAGTCAGGCGAGCGCGCGGGCGACGTAGACCGTGCGAGGCGGGAAGTACTCCACGACGACGATGATCGAGCCGGTGAGGATCACCTCTTCGGGGACCGTGGGATGCGCGTAGAAGGCCTCGACGCCGCCGCGGACCGTCAGCAGCACCTCCCCGACCAGGCCAGGTCCGATCTTGCCGGTCACCCTGCCCTGCTTACCGACCACGCGAGGCTCCCCCTCGAACCGCGAAACGGATCCACCCGCCGTGAACAGATCCGCGTTTGCGGACGCTACTCCGACATGTCTCGCTCCACCACCCTTTGCGGGATAGAACACGCACTTCGGATCCTTCAGCCACCAGTCCGCCCGATTCGTCTCGCCTCATGGCCCCCCTCACCCGCTCACCACTCGTTTTCCCGCCCAACGCTTGGGAAGACAAAAACGTTCGGCCGCGACGATCGGCCCAAGGCCATCTCTCGCGGGCATCGCATTCCATGCATCGCTATAACACCACGTACTGCCATAACACCGTGAAATGGAAAAGCGTTGGCTACTCGCCTCCAATGACCGGTGTCACGTTGAGTTTCGTTTCGAGTTGAGCCTGGCCGGCCCGGCTCCCGGTCCCCTCCCCCCAGGGACGTCACGAGGAGTCACACGGAGTGAAACCGAACAGCAGATCACGCATCGTGGTGTTACTCACGGCGGCACTGAGCGTCAGCGCGCTGCACGGCGCCCCGCCGGCCGCCGCCTCTCCCACCCAGCGTGCCGCTTCCCCCCTCACCTCCCGCGCCACTTCCCCCCTCGCCGTCGCCGCGGGCCGGACGGCCACGAAGGCCGTCGCGAACCCGGCGGACCCGGCGGCCCCCTCGTCCGCCTACGCGCCCCCGGACGCGCGCGCCCGTGCCCGCGCCCTCGACAGCGCCGACCGGGCCCTGGAGGGAAGGGCCCGCGACCTGTACACCGGCGACGGCGACACCTTCGAACGCCCGGTCGCCGCCTTCGGCCCCCACGGCCTGCAGTACCTGACCTACCGGCGCCTGCACCGGGGCCTGCCCGTCTACGGCGGCGACGTGATCGTCGCCACCGACCGCGAGGGCGCCGCGGTCACCGCGGTCACCACCGGCCAGCGCACGCGCCTCGACGACGTGGAGACCAGGCCCGTGGTCACCGCGGAACGCGCCCGCGCGATCGCGCGCGCCCTGCTGGGCACCGTCACCGAGCAGACGGCCCCCCGCCTCACAGTGCACGCCGCGGGCGTCCGCCCCCGCCTGACCTGGGAGACCGTCGTCACCGGCACCTCGGCGGGCGCCCCCTCTGCCCTGCACGTCTACGTCGACGCCGCCGACGGCTCGATCGCCGACCGCTGGGACGACGTACGGCACGGCGTCGGCCACGCCCTCTACAACGGCGACCCCGTGTACATCGACACCTCGGGCCCCGCAGGTACCTACAACCTGATCGACACCACCCGTTCCGGCGTGAGCTGCGCGGGTCCCGACGGCCGGGTGCTCACCGGCGCCGACGACGACTGGGGCGACGGCACGGCGACGAGCCTGGAGACCGCCTGCGTCGACGCCCTGTTCGGCGTGCAGCACGAGTGGGACATGCTGCGCGAGTGGCTCGGCCGCAACGGCATCGACGGCCGCGGTCGCGGCTTCCCGATCCGCGTCGGCGTGAACCAGACCAACGCCACCTGGAGCGGCACCTCCGTCGAGATCGGCCACAACGTCGCCGGCACCAAACCGCTCACCTCGCTGGACGTGGTCGCCCACGAGTTCGGCCACGCCATCTTCCAGACCACCGGGGCCGGCGGCTCGGGCGGCGGCCGCGAGACCGACGCCCTCAACGAGTCGACCGGCGACATCTTCGGCGCCCTCACCGAGCACTACGTCAACCATCCGCCGGAGCTCGACGAGGCCGACTACCTGGTCGGCGAGGAGGTCGACTACAACGGCCAGGGCCCGATCCGCAACATGTACGACCCGGCGGCCCTCGGCGGCACGAACTGCTACACCGACCAGCTGCCCGACCAGGACCCCCACAACGCGGCGGGCGTGCAGAACCACTGGTTCTACCTGCTGGCGGAGGGCAGCCGCGTCATCGGCAGGCCGGAGCAGAGCCCGGTCTGCGCGGGCGAGGGCGTGGGCGGCATGGGCATCCGCAAGGCCGGTGCGATCTTCCTGAGCGCCCTGAACCTCAAGACCGTGCCCTGGACCCACGCCAAGGCCCGCAGGGCGACCGTCCAGGCGGCGCTGGCCCTGTATCCGGGATGCGCAGAGGCACGGCAGGTGAAGGATGCCTGGGATGCGGTCGGCGTCCCCGCGGCCTCCAACGAACCGGGCTGCCCACCGGAGACCCAGGACTTCACCGTGAACCTGGCCGAGTCGACCGGCATGATCGACCAGGGTTCCTCGACGACGGTCGCGCTGCGCACCCACACCGTGGGGAACAACGGCCAGTACGTCGACCTGTCCGCGGACGGCGTCCCCACTGGGGCCACCGTCACCTTCTCTCGTCCCCGCATATCAAGTGAGGACGATTCCACGATGACGGTCACCGCCGGGGCGACGACCCCGCCCGGCACCTACACGATCCTCGCTCGCGGCACCGGGACCGTGTCTCGTACGGCGAGCTACCGGCTGACCGTCACCCCCGCCACCCCGGAGAACGACTTCTCGCTCACCCTCGACCGCGACCAGATCTCCGTCGACCGGGGCAGCACGGCCACGCTGACGCTCACCACCGCGACCACGGCCGGCGCACCGCAGCAGGTCGCGCTGAGCGCCGTCGGGCTGCCCGACCACGTCTCGCTCACCTTCAACCCCGCCAAGATCACCACAGGGCAGAGCGCCAGGGTGACCATCCACCCCTCGAACCTGGGGCCGTTCGTCGGCTACCCCGTCACGATCCGCGCCACGGGCGCCGCCCGCCGTACGGCCGCGCTGCGACTGACCGTGCGCGACCCGCGGCCCGACGACTTCTCCGTCCGGCTCCTGTATCTCAAGTCCACCGTCGAGGTGGGGAACTCGACCTCGACCGTCCTCATGACCACGACCACCGCGGGCAGGCGCCAGCGGGTCACCGTCAGCGCCAGTGGCGCCCCGTCCGGCGTGACCGTGACGGCGAACCCCGCCTCCATCGACACCGACTCCTACAGCACGATCAGGTTCGTCACATCCAGGACCGCCGCGCTGGGCACCTATCCGATCACCGTCACCGCCACCGGGTCGGTCACGCGCTCGGCGACCTTCACGCTGACCATCGTCCCCCGCGCCATTCCCGCCTGGCAGGCTTACACCTCGTACGCGGTCGGCGATCTGGTCACCTACGGCGGCGCCACCTACCGGTGCGTAATCGGTCACGTGTCCCAGCCGGGCTGGGAGCCGCCGAGAACACCCACCCTGTGGGCGGCCGTCCGCCCGGCCGGATGACCGTGATTTTTCCCTGCCGGCCATATCCATTTCGGTAATTCATATTTCCGGCGGACGGGTCATAAAGCCCGTTCGTCGGAAATCATGAACAGCCCTTCAAAACGCCGGGTAAAAAGTTGCCGGTAACGCCGCGAGGCGGCCATGTCAGACCGCCCGATTCCTGATGATCTTTCCATGACCGATCCCCGGGAGATCACTCCTCGCAGGGCCGGGGAGTTGGGCATGGACCGCCCCATCTCCCGCCGTGACTTCTTCGACGGCGTGGCGACGGCCGCGGGGATCGCCGCGCTGAGCTCGCTCCCTGGCCATGGCCTGGGCTCCCAGGGAACGAGTGCCGCGGGCGGGCGGTCCCCAGAGCCGCTGGGGATCGCGCCCGAAGCCTGGCACCCGCCCGCGCTGACGGGACTGCGGGGCAGCACCCCCGAGACCCTCGGCGTGCCCCACGCCCTGCGCGACGGCCGGTTCTGGGCCCACGCGGGCGCCGGGGAGCCGACCGGCGAACGGTACGACCTGGTCGTGGTCGGCGGCGGCATCAGCGGGATCAGCGCGGCCCACCGGTGGCTCGAGGGCGACCCGGACGCACGGATCCTGATCCTGGACAACCACGACGACGTCGGCGGACACGCCCGCCGCAACGAGTTCACCCCGCCGGGCCGGACAGGCCCGCTGATCGGCTACGGCGGCTCCCCGTCGATCGAAGCGCCCTCCGCGTGGACTCCCGAGGGCAAGGACCTGCTCGGCAAGCTCGGGGTCCGGGTCGAGCGGTTGGCGAGCTGCTTCGACCGGACGCTCTACCCCGGGCTCGGGATGCACGACAGCGTCTTCTGCGACCGCGAGTCCTTCGGCACCGACAGACTCGTCGCCCTCGGCCCCGGCAGGAGCGCCCCCCGGTGGATCGCGGAGCTGCCCGTGGCGGAGCAGGCCAGGAAGGACCTGCTCATGCTCCACGGCGACCCGCCCGACTGGTTCCCCGGCCTGTCGGACGCGGAGAAGAAGGAGCGCCTGTCCAGGCTGACCTACTCGGGTTTCCTCAGGGACGTCTGCGGGGTCCATCCTGACGTGCTGCGGTTCGTCCAGACGATGCCGAACGACGAGTGGGGCTACGGCTCGGACGCCTTCGGCGCCGTCGACGCCTGGGGCAGCGGCGGGCACGACGGTCCCGGCTACCCCGGGTTCCAGGGGCTCGGGCTCGACCGGGCCAAGCCCTCCGAGTACAACTCGCCGAGCGTGACCAGAAGGTGGGACGCGGGGGAGCCGGACGTCCACCACTTCCCCGAGGGCAACCAGGCCCTGGTCAGGATGATGATCGGCAGGATGGTCCCGGGGTTCGCCACGGCCTCCGACATGGAGGGTGTCACCACCGCGAGGTTCGACTACGGCAGGCTCGACCTGCCGGGCAACAGGGTCCGCGTCCGTCTGTCCAGCCCGGTGGTCTCCGTCTCGAACGACGGCGCCCCCGCGACCGCGACCACCGCGACGGTCGGCTACTTCGACGGCGAGCGGGTCAGGACCGTACGGGCGGCCAGTGTGATCATGGCCTGCTGGAACATGGTGATCCCCTACCTGGTCGACGAACTGCCCCAGGAGCAGAAGCGGGCGCTGCGGGCGGCCGTCAAGGTGCCGGTGCTGTACGCGACGGTCCAGCTTCGCGACTGGCGGGCCTGGCAGCGGGTCGGCGTCAGCCGTACGCGCTTCACCGGCGCCTACTGGTGCGTCGCCGAGCTGGGCCACCCGGTCGGTGTGGGGGACTACCGGTGCCCCAGGGACCCCGGTGAGCCGATCAACGCGCACCTGGTCCGCACCCCCGCCGTACCGGGCATGTCACCGGCGGACGGCTCCGTCGCCGGGCGCCGCGAGCTGCTCGGGACCCCGTACACCTACCTGGAGTACGGCATCCGCGAGCAGCTCACCCGGTTGCTCGGGCCCGGCGGCTTCGATCCGGCCCGCGACATCCAGGCGATCACGGTCAACCGGTGGGGCCACGGCTACGCGCCTGAGTACGCGACCCCGTGGAACCTCGACTTCTACCCCGCGGGTCCCTTCCCCGCCGCGCTGGCCCGTCGCAGGGCGGGCCGGATCGCGATCGCCAACTCCGACTCCGTGCCCGCCGCGTACGCGGACGCGGCGATCACCGCCGCCTACCGCGCCGTCCTTGAGCTGCGGTCATGACCGGTCCCGCTCACGTGGCGGGGCGCCGCAGCCGGGTGAAGGCCCAGCTCATCTTCGGTTCGACCGCCCAGCTGGTCAGCTTGCGGACCGGGGGCGTGCACAGCAGGGCGGCGAGCACGACCCCGAAGGCGGAGACCGCCACGACCCCCGGCACGGTCTCCGCCCAGTTCCCGTAGAACCGCTCCGCGACCTTCACGACCAGGCCGTGGAGCAGGTAGGCGTACATGGTCGCCATGCCGAGGCCGGAGTACCAGGTGCGGCGGGAGGGGGTGATCGCGAGGAACGCCGCGACCAGCAACGCCCCCGCGGCCAGCAGACCCAGCCGGATCAGGCTGCCGGTGAGGTCGTCGACCCCGATCGAGTCGTTGGCGTGCCGCCAGCGGATCCACTCGGTCTTCACCGAGGCGTGTACGGCCAGCGCGACCGCCGCCCCCGCCACCAGCGTGACCGCCCCCGCGATCCTGACCTTGGGACGCTTGAGCAGCTCGAAGTGCTCCGGGCGCAGCATGAGCCCGAGCACGTAGAACGGGAGCAGCCCGAGCGTGCGGTTCATCGACAGCTCGTCGGGAAGCCTGCTCGTCCCGGAAAGCAGCGAGAGCCCGACCGCGACCACCAGCGGCCACCTGAGCTGCTGCCAGACCGGCGTGGACAGCCGCCACAGGAACAGCGACATCAGGAACCAGGTCAGGTAGTACGGGTCGAGGAGGCTGATGTCCAGCTTGCCGTACATGATCAGGCGGGGCAGCGAGTAGAGCAGCTCGAAGATCACGTACGGCACGGCGAGCGTGCTGATCAGCTTGCGCGCCTTCCCCGAGGAGAAGGTGAAGTTACGCGACAGGTAGCCGCTGAGCACGATGAACAGCGGCATGTGGAACAGGTAGACGAAGAAGTAGGCCGCGTGGGCGACCGGCACGTCCCGCAGATCCTCGATCAGGTGACCCGAGACGACAAGGGTGATCGCCAGGAACTTGGCGTTGTCGAAAAAGGGATCCCTGGCTGCCGTGGGGGGGAAGGCGACCCGGCGCGGACTCGTGACACTCACAGGCCACGCACCGTAGCCGACCATGCTCAACGGGCGGCGAACTGCCGATGACGTTCCGAGGAACTCCCCCTTGGAGGACCGCTCAGCCGACGGCCTTGGCGCTGGCGTCCCAGAGGGCGCGGGCCAGGGCGGGGTCGGCCATGCCCCGGGGAACCGCCTCGGGAGCGCTCCCGGCGAAGTAACGCCCGGGGTGGGCGGCGCCGTCCGGGTGGGTCGCGAGGTGGACCAGGGTGCTCGCGCCCTCCTCCGCGGTCCGGCCCATGCCCGGGATGTTCTTGACCATCCACATCATGAACGTCTTCGGGGCGAACTCCGTCTTGATCACGCCCGGGTGGAAGCAGGTGGCGGTCACCCCCGTACCGGAAAGGCGTCGGGCCAGCTCGACGGTGAACAGCGCGTTCGCCTGCTTCGAGTCGCCGTACTGCAGCCAGCCGCTCCACCTACGCCGGTCACGGTTCAGGTCGGCCGGGTCGAGGCGCCCCGTCTTGCCCGCCCTGGACGAAGTGGTGATCACCCTGCCCTTCACCCGGTCGAGCAGCAGGTTCGTCAGCAGAAAGGGCGCGAGATGGTTGACCTGGATCATCGTCTCGTGGCCGTCCGCGGTACGGGTCCGCTCCGTGGTCATGACGCCCGCGTTGTTGGCCAGGACGTCGATCTGCTCGTAGCGGGACAGCAGTTCGGAGGCGAGCCTCCTGACGTCTTCCAGGGAGGCGTAGTCACAGGTGAGCATGTCGGGAGTGGCCCCGGAGACCGCCTTGACCCGGTCGGCGACGCGAGTCAGCTTGGCGGGGTTCCGGCCGACCAGAACGACCTGCCGCCCACGCCCCGCGAGCTCGACCGCGGCGGCCTCACCAATTCCGGCACTGGCCCCGGTAATCACATTAATCATCAGATCCTCCACTGCGCGAAAACCTTATCGGTGCTAGTCTCCTGTGCGATCTTCCGGAGGCGTATCCATCCCTAAGGCAACGCGGGCCTCCACACACTCAGAGGTTGGGACGAGTGGGCATGGGCTCTGGAAACCGGTCAATTCGGTTCAAGATCTTTTTGCTGCTGCTCTTACCCCTCCTGTCGCTGAGCGCTTTATGGGGTTTTGCCCTCAATCTGACCGTCGGCGACGGGGCCGCCCTGCTGCGGTCGAACACCCTCTACCAGACCGTCGGCCTCACCTCGACCGAGCTGGGACTCCAGCTTCAGGCGGAGCGGACGCAGTCCTCGGTGGCGATCAGCTCCCGGGTTCTCACCAGTGGGATCGCCGACCAGCGCAGCCGTACCGACCGGGCCGTCGAGAAGTTCCGCACGGCGGCACTCGCCGATGATTCCGGAAGTCCGGAACTCCGCAACGCGCTGAACGGGGTGCTCAGCCAGATCGACCGGCTGGCGACCATCCGCTCCGGCATCGACACCGGCCGCAGCGCGCGGCTCGAGGTGCTGTCGAACTACAACAAGATCCTGGACTCGGTCTTCCTGCTGTACGACCAGCTCGTCGCGGTGCCCGACCTGTCGATCTACCAGCAGGCCGCGGCCATGCAGTCGATGGGCAACGCCCGCGAGATGATCGCCAGGGAGAACGCGCTGATCAGCGGCGCACTGATCGACTACCGCCTGACGGCGGGGGAGCGCGACGCCTTCAGCGAGTACGCCGCGACGAGGCGCTACCTGCACGCGCGCGGCCTGTCCGCCCTGGACTCCGAGCTGGCCAGGCCGTACCGCGAGACCTTCGACTCGACCGCCTTCGAGAAGTTCACCGCCATGGAGAAGGCCATCGTGGCGGCGAGCGACGGGCGGCTGCCCGCCGAGGCCGCACGGTGGAAGCAGACCACGAACAGCCTGGCGGCCTGGTTCGACCGGCTCGGCGTCTCCTCCTCGAACACCCTGTCCCAGCGGGCGCAGTCGGTGGCCACCGGGATCATGGTCAGGATCGCGGTCGCGGGCGGCATGGGACTGATCGCGGTGATCGCGTCGATCGTGCTGTCGGTCCGCTTCGGCCGCAGGCTGGCGGGCGAGCTGGCCACGCTCCGCTCGACCGCCCTCGACCTGGCGGACGTACGGCTTCCACGCGTCGTCGAGCGGCTGCGGCTCGGCGAGGAGGTCGACGTCTCGGCCGAGGTCCCGCCGGTCAGCGCGGGCGGCTCGATCGAGGTCAGCGACGTGGCCCACGCGTTCGACTCGGTGCAGCACACCGCCGTCGAGGCCGCCGTCGGCCAGGCCAACCTGCGCCGCGGCGTCAGCCAGGTCTTCGTGAACCTGGCCCGGCGCAAGCAGAACCTGCTGCAGCGCCAGCTCACCCTGCTCGACAGCATGCAGCGCAGGGCGACCGACCCCGACAGCCTCGAGGACCTGTTCCGGCTCGACCACCTGACCACCCGCATGCGGCGGCACGCGGAGGGCCTGATCATCCTGTCCGGCGCCGCGCCTGGACGGGCGTGGCGCAACCCCGTCGCGGTGGTCGACATCGTCAGGGCGGCGATCGCGGAGGTCGAGGACTACACCCGGGTCAGCGTGACGCAGCTGCCCGGCGCCGCGCTCGACGGCTCGGCGGTCGCCGACATCACCCACCTGATCGCCGAGCTGATCGAGAACGCCACGATCTACTCCCCGGCGCAGACCACGGTGACCGTGCGCGGCGACGTGGTCGCCAACGGCTTCGTCATCGAGGTCGAGGACCGCGGCCTCGGCCTGAACCCCGAGGAGTACGAGACGCTCAATGAGCGGCTGGCCAACCCGCCGGAGTTCGACCTGGCGGACAGCGACCGGCTCGGCCTGTTCGTGGTCGGCCAGCTCGCCGCCCGGCACGGCATCCGGGTCATCCTGCGCGGCTCCCCGTTCGGCGGCACGACGGCCATCGTCCTCATCCCCCGCGCCGTGCTCGCCGAGCTCCCCTCCCCGCTCTCCCTCACCGCGGAGCGGGTGGACGAGCGGCCCGCCGAGCTTCTCCCCGGGCCCTTCGAACCCGCCGCGCCGAACGCGCTGACCCCCGTCGCGGGCAACGGCCTGCCCCGCAGGACCAGGACGGCGGCGCAGGGGGTGTCCTCCGCGCCCCCCGGCGCCTCCCCCGCGGCGCACACGGCCCGTTCCTCCTCGGCCCAGCCCTTGGCCGCCCCCTCTCTGTCCGTGGTCGCGGACGCGTCGTCCACCGATCCCTCAGGGGCCGTCCGTGAGGTGAACGGTGAGCGCGCCGGGACGGTCTCCGCGGGATTCCGGGAGCACACGCCGAGCGCCCCAGCGGCGTCCCACGAGGCCACTCAGGGGGCCACTCAGGGGGCCGCACAGCCGCGGGCGCTGCCCCGCCGGGTACGGCAGGCCAACCTGGCCCCACAGCTCCGCCAGGAGTCGTCCGAGCTCGAACCCGAACCCGGCCCGGAGGCCGCGGAACGCTCGCCGGACGAGGCACGGGCACTGTTCTCCGCCTTCCAGGCGGGAGCGCGACGCGCCCGCGAAGAAGACGAAAACGACTTCGCACACCACACGACAGGCGACAAGGAGGACTAATGACCGGAAAAGTTTCTACCACCGGCGAGCTCAACTGGCTCCTCGACGACCTGACCAACAGGGTGAGCGCGGTACGGCAGGCGGTGATCCTGTCCACCGACGGGCTCGCCGTCGGCTTCTCCAAGGGCCTCAAGCGGGAGGACGCGGAACATCTGTCCGCCATCGCCGCCGGGTTCCAGAGCCTGGCGCGCGGAGCCGGACGCCATTTCGGCGGCGGCGAGGTGCGTCAGACCATCGTGGAGATGGAGTCTGCTTTCCTGTTCGTCACGGCCGCGGGGCAGGGAACCTGCTTGGCCGTGCTGAGCGCGGCGGACGCCGACGTCGGCCACATCGCCTACGAGATGGCGATGCTGGTCAAGCGGGTCGGCCAGCACATCTCAACCCAGCCGCGCCAAGGGCTCTCGTGAGGCTGCGAGACGTCCTGCGCGGAATCGACGGGTCCTCCCTGCCCGGAGCCGAGGGCGAGGACGGCGGATGACCCGATGGATGGACGAGGAGGCGGGACCGGTCGTCCGGCCCTACGTGTTGATCGGAGGCCGTACCAGATCCTCCGGCGACACGCTGGACCTGGTCGCGATGGTCACCGCGACCGGTACCCCTCCGACCGGCAAGTTCGTCCCCGGACCGGAACAGGAACGCATCCTCTCCCTGGTCGCCCAGGCGACCTCGGTCGCCGATGTCGCGTCCGACCTGGACCTGCCGCTCGGCGTCGTCCGGGTACTTCTCGGTGACCTACAGGACCACAAGCTCATTTCGATCGGGCGCGCATCGGCGAGCGAGCGCATTCTCAAGGAAGTGATCAATGGACTTTGGGCCCTCTGACGAACCTGTCGCGCTCAAGATTCTCATCGCGGGCGGCTTCGGGGTCGGCAAGACCACGCTCGTCGGTTCGATCAGCGAGATCCGCCCGCTGCGCACCGAGGAGGTGCTCTCCGACCGCGGCATCGGCATCGACGACGTCGAGGGCGTGGAGAGCAAGACCACGACCACGGTGGCGATGGACTTCGGCCGCATCACGATCCGGGAGGGGCTGGTCGTCTACCTGTTCGGCACCCCCGGGCAGGAGCGGTTCTGGTTCATGTGGGACGAGCTGTCCTACGGCGCGCTCGGCGCGGTCGTGCTCGCCGACACCCGGCGGCTGACCGACTGCTTCCCCTCGATCGACTACTTCGAGCAACGCGGGACGCCGTTCATCGTCGCGGTCAACTGCTTCGACGGCGCCGACAGGTACGACGCGGAGGAGGTGCGGGTCGCCCTCGACCTGGACCCGGACGTGCCGGTGCTGCTGTGCGACGTACGGCGCCGCACGTCGGCCAAGACCGTGCTGGTGACGCTGGTCGAGCACTCACTGAAGGTGCTGACGGCCAGCCAGCCGTGACCCGCCGCCGAGAACGCTGAGAACACCGAGAACACCGAGAACACCGAGGCGTCACCGAAGGCGCTGAGCCGGCGCCCCGAAACCAGCCGGGACCGGCGACGGTCCCCGCGGATTCACCCCCTTTCGCCGAGCATCCACAACGGCGCCCGACCAGGTTCTATGGCCTGGTCAGGCGCCGTTGCCCGTTTCGGGCAGACCGAACCACGACGTACCGCGGCCTTCTATCGGATCACCCGGTACGTCAGGTGGGTGACGAGGCTGGTGCCCGAGGGGTCGCCGAGGGGTTCGAGGGTGATGTCCCCGACCTTGTCGAGCAGCCGCTCACCCCGGCCGAGGATCACGGGCGCGACGTGCAGGCGCAACTCGTCGATGAGCCCCGCCGCCAGGTACCAGTTCACCGTCTCGGCGCCGCCCGCGATGGCGACGTCGCGGTCACCGGCGGCCTCACGCGCCTGGGCCATCGCCGCCTCGTTCCCGTCGGTGACGAAGGTGAACGTCGTGCCGCCCTTCATCGTCACCTGCTCGCGCGGGTAGTGGGTGAGGACGAAGACCGGCGCGTGGTACGGCGGCTCATCGCCCCACCAGCCGTTCCAGTCCAGGTCCCAGGCGCCGCGACCGGGGCCGAACATGTTGCGGCCCATGATGAAGGCTCCGGCCGCGGTGATGCCCTCGATCACCGCGGCGTGCCGCTCGGGTTCATCGAACATCCACCTGTGCAGGCGGTCGCCCACGCCCTCGCCCATCGGCTTCTCCAGGCTCTGGTGCGGTCCTGCCACGAAGCCGTCGAGGGACATCCCCATGTCACAGGTCACCTTGCTCATCTCACTACCTCCTGCGTTCCCGGCGCCCATCCGGCGCCTTCACAAGAAGGTCGAAGCCATCCGCCCGTTATCTACATTCCGGCCGGAATCTTTTTCGGGATACGGGTCCCCGATCACCGACGAAGGCGAACGGTCGCGGCAGGAACCGGAGCGGCGGTCGGTGGAGTGTGGTCTCACGTGCTGTCGGCGATGCCGTACAGCAGGGCGTTGACTTCGCCTTCGCGGTAGCGGCGTTGGCCGCTGGGGGTGCGGATGGAGGCGATCCGGTCGGTTTGCGCCCATCGGTTGACGGTCTTGGGGTCCACACCGAACAGGCGGGCGACTTCTCCAAGGGTGAGAAGGCGTTCGGTGGTGCCGATGTCCGTGGTGAAGGTGCCGTCGGAGCTGATGACCATGACGGTCGGCATGGGGAGTCTCCCAGGGGGTAACGGTAGCCGAGTGGCTCGCGAAGCGGCGGGGGTCCGAATCGGGCCGCCCAGCGGGGGTGGGTGTGCAGGGTGTGGAGCGCCTGACCCGGTGCGGGGAGTGTGGTGGTACCCGGCCCGGTGCAGGGGCTGTCCGGGCCGGGCACCGAGGGAGGCCGGTCTCCCTGGTCGGCGAAAGACCGGCGCATGAGCGGTTCCCTTCATGACGCCGCTCCCTGAACGGTGGCGGCACGGCGGGCGATCTCCTCCTGTCGTTCCACCGCCGCCTGAACCTCCTCGAAGGTGTCGGCGTCCACCGTCGGCTCCGCCCCGACCCGCAACGCACCACGCGGGAAGGACTGACGGCGAATGGCCCAGAACCGCCCCTTGTCACTGATGATCAGCCGCCATCCCGAAATCGCAGCCTCGGGCAATATGCGCCTTATGTCCTCCATGGGCGAACCTCCATTCGATCAAGGGGAAATCCGGCGCTTGTGATGACCGGACTGTCCTGTCTGTGAAATCGAGAAGAAAGTGCGGGAACAGGCTGTATGGCCTGGGCGTACTCACGATCGTTCGGTCGATTGGGCGGCCGTCAAGCAGATTCGGAGTCATGTCACCCCGAAAAGCCGCATTCGGGGTGTCTTGCCGCCTGGACGGCTGATGACTAGTGAACCGCTAGCCGCTCACCAGAGGTAGGGGAAACAATACGGAGAGTGGTATACGGGGTTTACGCTCTCGGGGAGGAGGATCGCGGCATTGACCAGAGAGCCCAACAGGTGCCTCCAGGAGGCCATTGCGGAGACCGGGTGGACCTATGACGCCCTCGCGTCCGCCATTCGGCGTATAGCCGCTGAGAACGGAGAGACTCTACGTACCAACAAGTCGGCCGTGGCTCATTGGATCGACGGTGCCCGGACATCGGGTCAGACCGGCCAGTTACATTGCTGAGGCTCCTTCCCGCCGAATGGGACGGCCGGTCTTCTTAGCCGAGATCGGCATCGCAGCGTCCGAAGACCCTCTGGCTACCGATATCGACCCGGTGCGTGCCGCCACAGACCTGGGGCGTGCCGACGTCGAGCGTCGGCGCTTTCTGGCTATCGCGGCCTTCACCACCACTGGCGTCGCCATGCCACTGAGTTACGATCACGAGCCGGTCTCTCACCTGCTCCGAGCCCGTACTGGCACTGTGCCGGTAGGGCGAAGGAGATCGACGTCATTCGTCAGGTCACTGCTGTTTTCGGTGCGGCGAAGGCTCTTCTTGCTGCGGAGAACGCCATTACCAGACAAGACGAACCGCAGGCCAGTTTCTCTCTCGTCAGTGGTCCCGCCGCTGGCACTGTCGCCAGCCATACCGCCAGGACCCTGAGCGATCTTGCCGATCACGTTGGCGCTCAACGGCAGCATCGATTCGCTGGGACGCCGAGAAGTACAGAAGTACAAGCGCGTTCATATACTCACCAACGCTGATCTCGGTGACAGTTTCGCCGTTCAGAACCGAGCTGATGAGGCGGCGCCCACCTGGGGCAGTGGACCGAGCTTCCCCCGGCACCACGCAGCCATCCGCCTCCTGCGCGCTCCGCACGGATGATGGGTGACCGGTGTCCAAGGCGCCGCCATGTGGCCACATCCTGGCTTGAACAGCAAGCAACCGTCAGCGACCAGGCAAGACACCATTTACCGCATGGTCCGGACTGTGCCACCGGAACCGACAGGCCAGCTTTCCTTATAACAACTCCATATCGATGGAAATCACGAAATCAGACGATATGCGATGGAAAGCACTTTCCTTGCCTCGGGAGTCTATGCAGATGGGGCCAGTCACAGGCGGGACAGGTGGAGGTGCAGGAGTGACACGGAAGCTACGCTACGTCGATCTTGACCAAAGGGGTCCGCGAGATGTTCTCTTACTTACCCAATTACCTCCTGTTGCGATCGGAGTGTAGGTGAAATCTTCCCCCCGCCCACTATCCGGCACGAAGATCCTGCGGCGATCCACGATTGCGTTGTCAATTGGCACTATAACGGCCGCGACCCTGGTAATCGTTCCGGGATCCTCCGCACAAGCCGACCCCACACCAACTCCCACGACAACATCGGGATCGACTAGCAGAACCTTCCCTCGACCCGATGATCCAGATGAGGCGTTGCGGACCGCAATCACCGAAGCAAAAAAGCAAGGCAGGCCAGTAGAAGTCGCGACCGCGGCTACCGAATCCGGAAGAACATGGGCCTATCCCGACGGCCATCTAACGGCCGATATCTATGCCGGCCTTGCCCGCGTGAAGCACGCTAACGGCGAATGGGCCTGGATCGACAACTCCCTCGTCGAGCAGGATGGCGTTCTGAAGCAGAGGACACCTTCTGCGGTTGCCGCAGTCCAGTTCTCGACAGGTGGCACAGGTCATCCGTTCGCCGTATTAACAAAGGGAGACAAGGGCGGGCAGCTCGCGCTCAGCTGGCCTATGTCCCTCCCAAAGGCTGTGGTTAAAGGGAAAACCGCGACCTACACGGACGCGGTCGGGCCCGGCGCTGATCTGGTGGTCATGGCACTTACGACCGGTTTTCGATTTGACGTCGTTCTCAGGGAAAAGCCGACAGGGTCATTCAAGCTTCGGCTGCCACTAGCTGCCAAAGGCCTCGATTTAAGCGCAACCAAGGACGGGTTTCTCCAACTGACCGACGGCAAAGGGCGAAAAATCAGTGACGGTCAGCGCCCCATGATGTGGGATGCCGGTCCCGAACATGGAGCTCGCCGTACCGCCGTGAAGGTGAGTGTCGAGAAGAGCGACAACGACGCCTTCCTGGTCATCGACCCCGACAAGAAATTTCTGCGCGACTCGACCACCAAATACCCTGTCACCATCGATCCCACTATCAGCCTTGGTCTGCAAGCCGACACCTGGGTCGAAAATTCCACGGCGTACGGCAGCTCCCAAGCACGATATCCAGCTATGGGCCGGGGCCTATGAGGATCCTTTCGAAGACACGAACCTCGTCGACCGATCGTTCCTGAAGTTCGATTCGTCTGCGCTGGCCGGTCGGTCGATCAAAGATGCAGTGCTCGCACTCCGACAGCACAGTTCCACTGGCTGTGGTGACGCGAACTCTGCTGTAAAGGCTCAGCGGATAACCGCTGAGTGGAACGAGCTCAGCCTGACGTGGGCAAATCAACCGACCGCCACCACCTCCGGAGAGGCGGCAGCCAGAGACACCGCCGCATGTGGCGAGGTCCAGACAATGACATGGCAAGTTTCCGGCATCGCGCAGGCATGGGCGAGCGGCGCGCCGAATTACGGAATTCTGCTACGCGGCGCAGCCGAATCAGCTACCGCCCCTGATTACAGTCGCGTTTTCGATTCGACCGAATGGGGCGGGGAGGGCATACCCAAGCTGACAGTCACATACGGACTTCCACCCGAGGTCCCTGCCGTTACCAGCGACTTCGTCGACTCCATGGAAGAGACCGACGCGATCGTGCGCAGCGGTCTGGTCGGCCTCACCTACTCATCCAGCAGCACCGACGGCAGCGCCATCGAGTACTCGATGGCGATCAGCGAGTCCACCAGCCAGCTCACCACACCCGCTCCGGTCACTGGACCCAGTGGCCAGGCCGCGCGGCAGAGCGTGACGCTGGGCAACCCGCACAGCTTCAGGTTCGTTGTAAAGGCCTGCGTGGCTCAGGGCGTTTGCAGCCAGACCCCTCTCTATCGGATCAGCAATGACGCGCCCTTCCCGCCGACGTCGCTGGGCACCGATCTGACGTCCCCGACCAACCCTGTCCTGTACGGCCTGCTCTCGCGGCCGTCCAGGGGAACGGTCACTGGCAAGTTCTACCTCTACGACAGCGCGGGCGCCCCGGTCGGACCAAGCCCCGTTGGCGAGGGAACCGTCCAGGGAGGTCAGCGGATCACCCTGCGGCTGCCCGACGGCTCAGTCCAAACGGGCAAGTCCTATACCTGGCGGCTCCAGGCATGTGTCCAGGACGTGTGCACCGACAAGAGCGCAGCCAACGTCTTCACCGTCCCCACAAGCCCATCTCCCGGGCCCAGCGGCACAGCCACGGTTACCGTGGACAGGTCGTCCATCGTGGTGAAGTCAGCCCGGACAGCGCCCGACGCCTGCTCGGGCAGTTCCTGCCCGCTCACGGTCAGCCCAGCGATCGAGGCTGGCGGCGGCTCCGAGGAAAGGCTCTCCCTGATCAAACCCGGTCTCAGCTCGGTTCCCGAGGGTGCCCGAGTCACCCGGGCGACGCTGAACCTCGGCACCGCCTCCTGCGCCGGGGGAATCTGCCCCACGAGCGCCGCCGTCGTGGCCTACGCCCCGAGCGCGGCCGTCGGTGACGACGCCACGGGAGCGAGCCTCAGCCAGACACTCAATCCGGAATCCAGTGCCCCGGCCGCACCCTCGCAACCCACCATCGACCTGACCACCCTGGTCACCGCCTGGCTCGAACAGCCGAGTACCAATCACGGAGTCGTGGTCCGCGGCTCAGGTGATCAGGTCCCGGTGGTCTCGTTCGGCAGCACTGGAGCTGCCACCCCGACCTCGCTCGTCATCGAATACCTCCCTCCTGGAGCTCCCGGTGCCATTCCCGCGCCGAAGGTCAGGCCGGGAGACGCCGGAGCACTGGTGACATGGCTCGCGCCCAGCGATCCGGGTATGGCTGACGGTGTCGGCAGCTACGACGTCCAGGCACTCGACACCGGCAACCAGGTCGTCAGGCAGGTCAGCGTCACCGGGACCGAAGCCGTCATCACCGGTCTGACGAACGGCGCCAGCTATCGATTCCAGGTCAGGGCCGTCAACTCCCACGGCGCGGGCCTGTGGGCACTCAGCGCCGCGGCCGTACCTCAGGCCGTGCCCGGCGGCGCCCAGCAGTACCTGGATGCCGTCAAACAACTCTCCCAGACCGACAACGAGCTCGCCGAGGCCAAAAGCACCACCGTTGACCAGGCGTTGACCACCAAGTCCCAGTCCGCGCTGCTGCGGGCCGTCGCGTATACGAGCGGACCCAGCTTGAGCAAGTGGGCGAAGCAGGCGGCGGCCAGAAAATTCAGCCAGCAGAGCTCAACAGTGGCGCTCTCCGACCCGCTGGTCATAGCCGATGGCGTCGGCGCCGTGACAGTACACGGCACGGTGAAGGTCGAAACGGTCTTCGCCGATGCGACCGGGGGCACCGCCGCCCTGACCACGACTGACTCAACCGTCGAGCGACGCGACTATCTCTTCCGACCCAACGGCAGCCAGCCGCAGCTCATCCAGTCCGTGAACGCGGACGCGGCCGACCCGGGCGTGCCCGTTGGTGAACTCACCGCTGAGCCGGCCGGCAGCCCGCCGATCCAGCTTCCCGTGGAGGCGAAGCCACTGGCTTTCGACGAGGCGGGGTTCTCCGACTACAGCGCCGGCGCCCCCACTCCCTCGGAAGTCCAGGAACAGTTCAAGGCCAATCTGGCCGGCATCGACCACAGAGGTATCAAGCTCTGGGCCGTCGCAAACGCCCAGAGCCAGGTGGAACGGTTCCCGGAAAACGACTGCACCAATTTCGTTTCCCGGGCGATCAACCGGGGGGGTGGAGCACCGAAAGATTTCCACCCGTTCCCCTCCATCCTCACGCGGGGGAACAACAATTACTGGTGGCAGTACGCGGGGCTGTCTGCCGTGAACCTCCGGACCTCATATTCGTGGGGCGCGGTGAACAACTGGTATCAGTATTGGATGGTTAGCAAGAAACGCGCGTCATGGGTGCCTTCATGGAAGGACCTCAGGCAGGGGGACATCCTGCTCTGGGGAACCGGCCAGGCGAACTCGCCGTGGGGACATCTTTCAGTTGTGAGCAACATCGACTCGAAGGGCCGCGTCTTCTACGCCCAGCACAGCGGCGACCACTCCTATCGCTCATTGGAGCAAGGCCGCCCCTGGTGGCGGAGCCACTATCCGAACGGTAAAATCTACGCGGTTCGCATTAACCGCTGATAGGATGTCACTGTGGCTGTCAGGACGATGCGCGCAATCTGGATACTGGTCGCCGTCGTCCTGGCAGTTGCGACCGTCCTGGTCTCGTTTGTTTTGCTACCGACGCTACGAGTCGAGTGGTGCAAACTTTTTTCCGGAAAGCGGTTCGCTGTCGCCGTTCCACCACCGGACGCCGGTCCAAAGCAGGTCGTCGCGGCATATCTCAACGCAGTGGCGGCCAGGGACGATGACACCGTGCGCGCGCTGGCCGCGCCGTCCTTTCTAGCGAAGCACGGGGGCGACGGAATCGGCTGCTCCTACCGCCGTCTGGACCTGACCTGGGTGGGTGAACCTCGTGCTGACAGTTCCCCCTATGCCCGGCAGGTGTTCTCCGTCCCCACCCGATACACGGTCGATATGGAGGAGGCGGGGCCAGAATCGGACGGGGAACGTCGTTACGACGTCCTGGTCGGAAGAAGCGCCCCCTCGGAACGATGGCGGATAATCGATTACGGCAACGGATAGAAAGGCGCGCTTGCCGGTCTGCGTTCTGCTCTATCTCTCTGAACAAAGTGGCGAGTAGAACCACGTCATAGATGGCGTC
The DNA here is from genome assembly GCF_040689595.1 of Streptosporangium sp. NPDC051023. Taxonomy (NCBI): domain Bacteria; kingdom Bacillati; phylum Actinomycetota; class Actinomycetes; order Streptosporangiales; family Streptosporangiaceae; genus Streptosporangium; species Streptosporangium sp. NPDC051023. The sequence goes on from NZ_JBFBCE010000004.1 coordinate 121,451, forward strand.
CAGGGGTGTCAGGAGACTTACAACCTCCGCGAGGAGCGGCTTTCTTGTCCCCTCCGGGACCTCACCTCCGCCCGGGAATAGGTCCTCATTCGGTCTCGTTGTGCTCCCGTATCCGTTGCGCGCCCGAACCTCTCGCGATCACCTCGGTTCGTTCGCCCGCTTCCTTGGCGGAGCTCACAAGCAGGGTGTCGTCCGGCCGGGGGGCCTCCGGCGGGACCGGTGAGTCGAAGATGTCGATGTCGACCTCCTCGCCTCCGACGGTCAACGTGTCCCACGCGCCGCTGACCACCAGGGACCGCACCGTCTCGCTCCTCAGCTCATGCAGACGCTCGATGAGGGCCGCGTCATCGGGCATGCCGGGAACCCGCGGTGACAGGCGGGCGCGGATCTGGCGCAGCCGCTCCATCAGGGCGTCGATGTCGGCGTTCCTGTCCGAACCCGCGCCGCCCTCGTCGATGCCCTGAGCGATCTTGTCTTTGATCGCCCAGGTGACCCCGTGCTCGTCGGCGGCCACCATCGCGTTCCACGCGCGACTCTTGTGCCGGTATTGCAGCATCGACATCGCGGCCTCATGGCGGACGAAGTCCGCGTCACGGAACGGCCTCCCCCGCCAGTTGCGGTTGAGGGACCGCGCCAGGGAGATGGCCGACGCCAACCCGCTGTTGAGCCCGCGTCCCGGCCAGAAGTGGATCGCGTTGGCCGCGTCCCCGAGGAGGAAGCCGTACGTTCCCGGTGTGGTCGAGGTCGGGAAGAACAACCGGGCGGTGAACCGGGGCCGCTGCACCATGTCCAGCCGGAAGCCGGTGACCGCGCTCACGTTGTCCTCCGTGATGCCGAAGAACACCAGCCCTTCCTGCACCCGCCTCCACAGCGCCGATCCCCTGATCAGAGCGGGCAGGAACAGCGTCTGGTGGGTCGAGCAGTGGAAGTCGCCGTCCTCGGTCCGTTCCATCAGGCAGGGATTGGAGGCGATGCACTCTTCGAACACCTGCCGGACGGGGTCGATGCCGATGACCTCCTTGGCCTCGTCGTCGGTGAGGCGCACGTTCAGGAATCCCTCACCGCGCAACGCGTTCAGGAGAAAGCGATTCTGGGCCACGGTCAGAAGGACGATCATGGGGTCCGAAAGATCGGACTTCACTCGTATCCCCAGCACCACATCCTGCACGTGGTGACCGTCCAGCGAATATATCGACTTGTCGGCCCTGCCGAACTTGTCGGTGAAATGCTCCCGGGTTCGGGAGCGTCCTCCCTCGCAAATGACCAGCACATGGTCCTGGGTCACGGCCTCGTGGTGCTCCACAGGGTGGAAATTCTCGGGAATCAGGCGGATGCGGCCGGGTTTCTCGTTCGCCATGTCGAGCAGCGTGTCCTCGATATAGGCGACCCGAATGTTCCGCGGACTGTAGCCGCGAATCGAGTCGGGACCGGCCGGCCACATCTCGGTGTAGGACCCGTCGGTGAACAGCCGCGCCTGGACCTCCTCCGGCAGGTTGAGGTACTGGCGGCTCTGGACCGTCACGACCTGCTGCCGCCGGTTGTTGCCCTGGGCCGCGTTCCTCCACACCACCCGCGCCCCGTCCCGGGTCCAGCGGCCGTCGTACATCGTGATGGCCACCCGGTGCCCCATGAGCTGTTCGAGCAGCAGGGCGAAACTCAGCCCGACAGGGCCGCCGCCGGAGACCGTGACGTGCAGGACCTGCCCTGATCCGACGCTCAGAGCGCGCCTGACGACCGTCTGGAGCACGGTGGCGTCCAGGATCGTCTCCAGCTCGTCGGACCCCTCGAAGCGGAACGTCTCCCCTCCGATGGTGATCGTGTCGCCGGGCTGGAGCACGTGAGAGGCGACCTTCCTCCCGTTGACGAGCGTCCCGTTGCGACTTTCGCAGTCGTGCAGCACATAGTCGTCGGCCTCGCGACGCACCTCCGCGTGAAAGCGCGACGCCCTCTCGCTCGTGATCACCACGTTGTTGTCGCCCCGGCGGCCGAAGGTCACCGGTTCGTCATCGATCGGAAACCGTTGTCCGGCGAGAGGACCTTCGTGCCCGACAATCGCATACGGCATGGGCCGCGCTCCTCTCCACCGGCAACCGATGTGATCATTTATCGTGTCACGCTTCGCGGCCCCGGAAAAGGCCACGAAACATATAGGTCACCGCCCGCCACATAGCATGGAGAAGTTTGCCGCAGGTGGCACGGAACGCTCATATACCCGGCCCGGACACATCGCCCCGAACCCGTGGAAGCAGACGGGCCACGCATTCGGCGAAAAGCGGAGGGTCACGGAAAGTAGTTTCCCCAGAAAACACGGCGGGGGACCCGGCGAGGATGCCGGTGCGCCGGTCCGGTCGCGTCCTCAGGGTGTGGCCGCGCGTCGCGGCGGCGTTCGGGCCGGTGCCGGAGTCGGGGATGACGTGGTCGGCCGGATACGCGAAAGACGCAGAAGACGCAGACGCGCCGGGGAGCCCTGGGTGACGGGAAGGTCGGCGAAAAGCCGACGGTTCCCTGTCCCGCCGACGGGGCTAGCGCTCCGCGGTGCTCTCCCCGTGCCCTCCAGCGGCGCACGGGGTGTTCACGGTGCTGTTCACCGTACGGCCGGCCCCCTCCGCCGGACCGTGCGCGGGAACGCCCGCAGGATCGTTCACAGGGCCCGCAGGCCGCTGATGACCTCTCGCAGCAGCCCCTCCGCGGGAGAGGTGTTCGCGGGAAGCGGCGAGCGCACCAGGATCAGGCCCTGGTCGAGCAGGTCGCCGAGGAGCACCTTGATCACGCCGATCGGCAGGCCCGACTCTGAGGCGACCTCGACGATCGGCCTGGTCCGCCGCATCAGCCCGAGCAGCCGCCGGTGCTCGGACCCCAGGTGCGAACCCGCCGAGATCACCGAGCCGTTCGCGACCACCATGGACAGCAGGTCGAACGCGGCGGAGGAGGTCGACGTCGTGGTCCGCCCGCCGGTCAGCGCATATGGCCGGACAACGGGCCCCGCCTCCTCGTCGACCCATTCGACGTCGTCGCTCATTGGCCCGCCACCCGTGGGGCGGTGGCCAGATGCTGGCCGACGCGGGTCACGAGGCGGGCCATCTCGTAGGCGATCAGACCCACGTCCGCGGCACCGCTGGTCATGACGGACAGACAGCTGCCCTGACCGGCGGAGGTGACGAAGAGGAACGCGGAGTCCATCTCCACCATCGTCTGCCGTACGGCGCCGCCGCCGAACTGGAGGCTGGTCCCCTTGGCCAGACTCTGGAAACCGGAGGCGACCGCCGAGAGGTGATCGGCGTCCTCCTTGCTCAGGCCTCGTGAGGAGGCCATCATCAGCCCGTCGTTCGACAGGATCAGCGCGTGGGAGACGTCCGCCACACTCGTGACGAAGTCATCCAGAAGCCAATAAAGCTCACCCGGCACGTGGTTAAACCCCTTCCCCTTTGATGATCACGCTCGTTGTGGATCCCGGACGGTCGAGGACCCGGTTCACCGGGCTCGCCTTCCGTACCCTGAACCGGCTCACCGCTCGGCACCACCGTCTTCGCTCTCGGCCCGTCCGCGCCGCCACCCCGACTGAAAGGAGTTCAGCAGCGCCCGCGCCTCCTCCGGCGACCGCTCCGCGGCCTCGGGAACCGGGTCGGCTTGGCGCGGGCCTTCTTCGCGCAGGCTCGGCGAGAGATTGGCCTGACGGACCCTGCGGGGCAGGCCGCCGCCACGCCGCGCCGACGACTTCCACAGGTCGGCGGGGACCGGCAGCACCGGCTCGACGCCCCTGGACAGTTCCGAGGGCGCGGAGGATATGGATGAAACGGGCTCGGCCTGCAGCGGCACGACCGGCTCGACGGGCTCGGGGTCTCCCAGCAGGATCTCGGGGAGCAGGATGACCACCCCGGTCCCGCCGTACGGCGAGGGCCGCAGCGTCACGCTGACCCCGTACCTGGCGGCGAGCAGGCCGACGACCGCGAACCCGAGCCGGTCGGTCTCCGCCGGGTCGAACTCGGGCGGGCTGGCCAGACGATCGTTGATCGCGGCACGCTTCTCCGCGGTCATGCCGAGGCCCCTGTCCTCGATCTCGATCGCGAAGCCGCGGCCGACCAACTCGCCGCGGATCGAGACCTCGCCTCCGGGCGGAGAGAAGACCGTGGCGTTCTCGATGACCTCGGCGAACAGGTGCATCATGTCCGCGACCGCGCCGCCGACCAGCGTGCTGCCCGCCATGGGATAGATGCGCACCCTGGCGTAGTCCTCGACCTGGGCGGCGGCGCCGCGCAGCACGTCCTCCATCAGGACGGACGAGCGCCACTTACGGCCCGCGGCCCCGCCGGACAGGATCACCAGGCCCTCGGCGTGGCGGCGCATGCGGGTGGTCAGGTGGTCGAGCAGGAACAGGTTCTCCAGGGCGGCGGGGTCCTCCGCCTGCTTCTGCATCCCGTCGAGCAGCTTGAGCTGGCGCTGCAGCAGGGACTGGCTGCGCCTGGCGAGGTTACGGAAGGACTGGGCGACGCCCTCGCGCAGCTTGGCCTGCTCGACGGCCGACTGCATCGCGCGCTGCTGGACGCTGTCGAAGGCGGCGGCCACGTCGTGGACCTCCGCCGTGCTGCCCAGCGGTTCGAGCGCCGGCGCCTCGAGCGCCACGTCCACGGCGTCGCCCCTGCGGAGCTTCTCCATGACGCGGGGCAGACGCACCTCGGCCACCTCCATCGCGGCCCTGCGCACCCCGGCCAGCTCTCGGGTGAGCCCGCTGCCGACCCGGTAGGAGACCACCAGCGAGGCGATGACCCCGACGAGGCCGAGCGCGCCCGCGACTCCGGCTCTGGTGAAGGTCTGCGCGGCGGACGGGGCGGCTCTGTCGGCGAGGGAGAGGCCGACGGCCGTCAGGGCCCGCTCGTAGACGGCCTCCAGGTCGTCACCCGCAGAGCGCCACTCGGAGGCGGAGACGGGCTCCCCCTCCTGGAGGGTCTCCTCAAGGCCGGTGTACCTGGTGTAGATGGTCGAGGTCATCATCCCGGCGAACGGCTGACGCAGCCTCGGCTCGAGATCCGGGAGGCCCTGCTCCATGAGGAAGACCCGGTTGATCGCGAGCTGGTTGAACAGCCGCAGCTCACTCGGCGAGAGAGCACGCCCCATGGCCAGCACCCCGGCGCCGAGCGCCCGCTCGCGGCTCATGAGATCCTTGGCGTAGCTGATCATGCTGAAGCTGCGCGACTGCTGGTACAGCGGCAGGTCGTTGTTGAGGCTCATGGTGCTGAAGAGCTGGTTCAGCGCGTCGGGCACCACGGAGAAGTCACGGGAGAGACCGACGAAGCCGATCCTGCCGCCGTCGACCTTGACCCGGGTCGTGTCGAGCGCGTTGAGCTGGTTCATCACCTCGTTGAACCGGATCCTCATGCCGTCCGACATCGCGGACCTGGCCGACTCGGTGGTCGTCTGCTCGCGGAACCGCTGACGCGCCTGGTTGGTGATGCCGCGCTGCACGGCGAGTGCGGCCCTGGCGGAGTCGGTGCGGGCCGCCAGATACTCGGCCGACAGCAGGTGCTCGTGCTGCAGGGCGTTGCTCAGCTCGTCACCGGGCTTGCCGACGGTGTCGTACAGGGTGGAGATCGTGAGCAGGCGCATCGAGTCGCCGACCGTGACGGTGGCCGCGAATCCCCAGAGGGCGAGCAGTGAGATCAACGGGATCGCCAGGAGCGCCGAGATCTTGAACCTGATGGGTTTGCTCGATGCCATGTCACCTCATCGGTTCGGTCCCGGAGCGCCGGAGGCGGAGACCTCCGGACGATCTCTAGATCGCCGACGAGGATAGCACTATGAAGGCCGGATATTCGTATCCTATTTGTGACATGTCATGAAGTAGTAAAGCCAACTGACAAGTTAGCCGAGAGCGGCCTGTGAGGCTCGGGTGGCGCCGCGCGCCCGGCTCAGGTGCGCCAGCCGTACGGCGAGCACCGCGACCAGCGCGATCTCGGCGGCGAGCAGGGCTCGCTCCGCCAACCCGATGAAAATCCGGTCCCCGGGGAGCGCCACGTAGGTGACGGCGACCAGTCCGAACCCACAGAGCAACGCCAGCCACTCGACCGGCCTCGCGACCGCCTTCCACCGCTCGTCCTCACCCAACCGCGCGACCATCAGCGCGCCCGCGACGGGCAGGGCGACAAACACCACGGCCGAGGCGTAGCCGTGCATCTGGCCGGTCAGGCGGGCCATGGTGCCAGCCACAGTGCCGGCCACAGTGCCGGGCGTGCCCGCGGGCACGAACGCCATGACGGTCAGCGCCCCGCTCCACACCAGCATCAGCCGCTCGACCGACGCCCCCAAGGGCGCCATGGCCGTCCGCAGCCCCGCGACCAGCGCGAGGGCGGCGATCGCCAGCGACACCATGGCGAACTCGGTCGCTCCGCTGGCCTCGACGGCGGCGTACTCACCGATCGTCAGGCCGAGCGTGTCCGGGCGGACAGCCGGGGTGACCTGTGCGACGACCAGGGCTCCGACGGCCACCGTGATTCCGGTGCAGGCGACCAGCGGGTAGAGCCTCTTCAACGCGAGCATGACCCAAGACTGTCCGCCGAGGCGTCCCTGACACATCCGGCGGCACCCCTGACCCGACCCTGACCCACCCCTGAGCCCCCGTGGATGCCTACAGGAAAGCCCCCCTCATGCCCACCCCACCCCCAACCCTCCTGCCAGCCCCTCCCTTCCCGAAACTCCTCACTTCAGCGACCCCCCGCACCCGACAACGTCTTCCTGCCCCCCTTTCCTGAAAGTCCCCGATCCAGCGACACCCCCACACCCGGTAACGCCCTCGCCCCCTTCCCCCGTTCGACACCCCCGATCGATACCGCCAACGCCTCCAGCCCCGTCCCCACCCGCAAACGGCACCCCCACGCCCTCACCCCCCGCCCCCTCCTCGTTGTGCCTCCCACGCGCCGGTACGGCGAGACGGGGCACGGACCCGTCCGGCGCCTGTGAACGGCGCGCGGCCGGTGGGCGTCCCCTGTCACGGGCTACGCGGTGCGGAACCGGGCGTCACAAACCTGGGTGTCACGAACCTGGGCATAGCGGGCCCTCACCTCCGGTGTGGCGTCGGCCTCGAAGCGCTCCGACCCGCCCGTCTCCCAGGCCGGGGGCTCGGCACCCCCCACGAGCACCCAGGCGGCCTGCCTCGCCGCTCCGTCCGCGACGTACTCACCGGGGTCGGGCACGACCACGGGCCGTCCGAAGACCGCGGGGGCGATCCGCCGTACGGCAGGCGATCTGGCCCCACCGCCGACGAGGAGCACCCTGGCCGGGTCGAGGCCCAGGGCGTCGAAGGCGTCCGCCAGGTGACACAGCATGCCCTCGACCGCCGCCCTGGCCAGGTGCGCCGGGGTCGAGGTGTCCAGGGTCAGACCGTGTAGCGATCCCGTGGCGGAGGGGAGGTTCGGGGTGCGCTCCCCCTCCAGGTACGGCACGCAGACGAGGCCTCCAGCGCCTGCGGGAGCCTCCAGGGCGAGCCGGTCGAGCGTGCCGGGATCGACCCCGAGCAGCCGGGCCGCCGCGTCGAGCACTCTGGCCGCGTTGAGCGTGCACACCAGCGGCAGGAACCGCCCCGTGGCGTCGGCGAACCCCGCGACGGCGCCGCCGGGATCGGCGCTCGGGGTCTCGGCGACCGCGAACGCCGTCCCCGAGGTCCCGATGGAGACGACCACGTCCCCGGGCTCGGCCCCGACCCCGAGCGCGGCGCCCATGTTGTCCCCGGTTCCCGGCGCGAGCCGTACCGGGCCCGGACCGGCCGCGCCGAGGGCGCGCAGCTCGCCCGCCTGCTCCCTGGGGCCGAGCACCCTGGGCACCCCGGGAACGGCGCCGAAGGCCGCCTTGAGGAGGTCCGTCCGGTAGGAGCCGGTCGCGGGCGACCAGTATCCGGTCCCCGAGGCGTCCCCCCGGTCCGTGACGAGCTCCCCGCCCCCGCCCAGCCGCCAGGTGAGCCAGTCGTGCGGCAGGCAGACCCGCGCGGTACGGCGCGCGTTGCCCGGCTCGTGCTCGGCCAGCCAGCGGAGCTTGGTCACCGTGAACGACGCGACCGGCACGCTGCCGACCGCCTCGGCCCACTTCGCCGGTCCGCCCAGCTCCTCGACCAGTTCCCTGGCCGCCTCCGCGGAACGGGTGTCGTTCCACAGCAGGGCGTCGCGCACGACCTCCCCCGCCTCGTCCAGGCAGACCATGCCGTGTTGCTGGGCGGCGACGCTCAGCGCCGCGACGCCGTCCAGACCACCCGCCCGCCCGACCGCCTCCTCTAGCGCCGCCCACCACGCGTCGGGATGGATCTCCGTCCCCGCCGGGTGCGCCGCCCGCCCGTGGCGTACCAGGGTGCCCGTCTCGGCGTCCCGGATCACCACCTTGCAGCTCTGGGTCGAGGAGTCGACTCCGGCCACGAGCGTCATCTCCGCCCTCCAGGGACGCGTTCGGGGGCGAAGCGGGTCAGGCGGGAGCGGTGAAGACCGCGCGCGCCGTCCACTTCATGCCTCAGGTACGGCCTCGTTGTACACAGACTGTGGACAACAAACGTGCACAGCCTGTGGAAACTCTTCATCACCTGCGAAAACTTGCCCACAGGGCTGTGGATGAAGCCCGTTCGGCGATGCTCGCCATCGCCGGAACAACCCGCGTGGGCCCCGCCCTGTCCCGCCGCATCCCGCCCCGCCCTGTCCCGCCGCATCCCGCCCCGCCCCGGTCTACAACCCGGATGGGTCCCGGCCCACGCTGATCTCCTCCGCGATCCGGCGGATCCCGTGGTCGTCCATGCCCGGCACCCCGGTGAGCCGCCGGTGGAGAACGGCCGTCACCAGCGAGACGTCCGCTCCCGCGTATCCGACCGCCACCTCGTGGACGACCCGGAAGAGCACGCGGTTCGCCTCGTGCTCACCGTTCGCCCGCGTCAGAGAACTCTCCGCCATGTCCGCATCCCCCTGTTGAGCCGATTGGTCGGGGGCAACGGTACGACGGAGAACCGACGGCCGGGGGGAGACCCGCGCGGATTCTCGTTCTGTTCGAATTCTCGTCCTGCTCGGGTTCCCATCCGTTCCAGGCCCCGCACGCCCACCCCGGCCGCGCGTCACCCACCCGTGCCACCCCGGTCCCGCATCACCCCGGCCGCACGTCACCCCACCCCGGCCACGCCGCCGCGCCGTCCCAACCGTGCCCGTCCCGCCTCCGGCCTATCCGGGATCGGCGACTCCCGCGTCATGGGCGAGGATGGCGACCTGAACCCGGTTGCTGAGCTGGAGTTTCGCGAGCACCCGGCTGAGGTGGACCTTCACCGTCGCCTCGCTCATCGACAGCTCCCCGGCGATCTCCGCGTTCGACAACCCGCGCGCCACGGCGCCGACGACCTCGGCCTCCCGGCCGGTCAGAACCCGCAACCTGGCCTGGGCCGCCTGCGCCACCGAAGGCCTCCTCTCCGCGAACGCGCTGATCAGCCGCTTGGTGACGGTCGGCGCGAGCATCGCCTCCCCCGCGGCGACGGTGCGGACAGCGGTGACGAGGTCACCGGGCTCCGCCTCCTTGAGCAGAAACCCGACCGCGCCCGCGCGCAGCGCGGAGTGGACGTACTCGTCGAGATCAAACGTGGTCAACATGATGATCTTCGGAGGGTCCGGAAGACATCCGATCTCCGCGGCCGCCGAGATGCCGTCCGCACCGGGCATCCGGACGTCCATCAGCACCACCTGCGGCCGGTACCGGACGACGGCGTGGACGGCCTCGCGGCCGTCGCGGGCCTCGGCGACGACCACGATGTCGGCGGCAGGCCGCAGGATCATGCGCAGGCTGGTCCGCACGAGGGTCTCGTCGTCGACGACGAGAACCCGGATCACTCTGTCCTCGCAACACCGGACGGAAACATCATGTCGTCTCCCCGTCGCCCGCCGTTCCCCGGAGCCCTCCGACGTCTGCCGTCTCCTCCGCGCCGGGCGGGGGCACGGGCAGGAGCGCGAAGAGCGTGAACCCGCCGTCCCGGTGCGGGCGGGCGTCGAGCTCCCCGCCTAGCAGCTCGATCCGCTCACGCAGGCCGACCAGGCCGAGCCCGCTGCCGGGAACCGGGAGGGGAGGGGCTTGCGGCGCGGCGTTGCGCACCGTGACCGTCAGGGCGGAGGGCAGGTGGCGCAGGACGACGTCGGTCGACACGGTCCCCGCGTGTTTGTGCACGTTGGTCAGCGCCTCCCGAACGACGTGATAGGCGGTGCGCTCAACGACGGCAGGCAGCGGGCGCGCCGTGCCCTCGTCGCCGCGCCGTACGGGAAGGCCCGCGGAGCGGGACCTGTCGAGCAGCCGGTCGAGACCGTCCAGCCCCGAAGGGGGATCGACCCCGGCCTCCGCGCCCGGCGAGCGCAGCACGCCCAGCACCTCCCTCAGCTCCGCGAGGGCCTCCCTGCCGGTGGCCCGGATCTGCGCGGCCTCCGCGGCGACGTCCTCGTCCCTGGCGTTGACCTGGAGCGCTCCCGCCTGCAGCACGATCAGCGAGACCCGGTGGGCGACCACGTCGTGCATCTCCCGCGCGATGCGGGTGCGCTCCTGCGCGCGGGCCCGTTCCTGCGCGTGTGCGTGACGGGCTGCATGGATCTGCCCGCGCGCGCCCACCCACAGTCCCGCGACGAGCGGCAGCATGACGAACAACGCGTACGTGGCGCCGGCCCCCGGCAGGTCCCCCCAGGAGAACGTGTACGCCCCCGAGACCGCACCGGCCACACCGGGCAGCGCCACGACGGCCCCGGCGGCGAGCATGTAGAGCACCAGGTGCGATCTCCTGCGGAACACCGCCGCCGCAAAATAGGAGGCGGCGCCCAGCGCGGGCCAGGTCCCGAAGGCCACCCCCGCGACGCCCGCGACCGCGAAGAGCGGCCACGGCCGTACCGGCGCCGCCCGTACGGCGAGCGCCGAGCCGGTCGCGACAGCGAGGGTCAGGACGACCTCCTGGGCCGATGTCAGTCCCGGCGCCGCCAGGAGGGGCTGCGAGGCGGGCCTGCCGAACGCCGTCAGCCACGTCGCGAAGAACACGACGGCCCCCGGCAGCATGGGCCACACGTGCCGTCCGAGCACCGGGAGCCCGCGTACGAGGGCCGGAAGCCTCTCCGGCGCGGCGCGGTCTGACACCTTTCGATCGTAGGCGGCGCCCGGTTTCCCGCCGTAATCCTTTCGTCGATGCCGAAGCCCGACCTGAGGAGGATCCTTCCTCGATTTTCGGCCGATTCCCTCCCACCCTGCCGCGCCGACGATTTCCTTCATGACGGAACGGAACATCGTGGCGGGATCGACCGCCGCCGCCCGCGCCGCCGGGCTGACCAAGGTTTACGGCTCGGGAGAGACCCGTGTGGTCGCCCTGGCCGGCGTCGACGCCGAGTTCGGGCGTGGACGCCTCACCGCGATCATGGGTCCCTCGGGATCCGGCAAGTCGACGCTGATGCACTGCGTGGCCGGGCTCGACCGGCCGACTGACGGACGGGTCTGGCTCGGCGGGACGGATATCACCGGTCTGCCGGACGACGAGCTGACCGCGCTCCGCCGCGATCGTGTCGGCTTCGTCTTTCAGGCGTTCAATCTGCTGCCGACGCTCACGGCCCTGGAGAACATCACGCTGCCCTTCGAGCTCGCGGGCCGCAGACCGGACCGGCGGGCGGTCGAGAGGGTGGTCGACGCGGTGGGGCTCGGGACACGGCTCGGCCACCGGCCCGGTGAGCTGTCCGGCGGGCAGCAGCAGCGTGTGGCCTGTGCCCGCGCGCTGGTCACCATGCCCGACGTGGTGTTCGCCGACGAGCCGACCGGCGCGCTGGACTCGGAGTCCTCGGCGGCGCTGCTGACCTTTCTACGCCGAAGCGTCGACGAGCTCGGTCAGACCGTGGTGATGGTGACGCACGACCCGACGGCGGCCGCGTACGCCGACCGGGTGCTGTTCCTCTCCGACGGGCTGCTGGTCGACGAGATGGACGCGCCGACCTCGGACGGCGTGCTCGACCGGATCAGGACGCTGGAGAAGCGGATCAGGACACTGGAGAAGGGGGTCTCCCGATGAGGCGTGCCATGCTTCGGGACCTGGCCGCGCACCGGGGCCGGGTCGCGATGACGCTGGCGGCGATCGCGCTCGGCGTCGCCATGGTCGTCGCGGGCTGGACGGTCGGTGACTCCGTCGCCGTGACGCTGGCGGGCCAGGAAGGCCGGACCCTCGCCGGGGTCGTGGTGTGGGGCGCGGACGGCGCCCAGGACCTCACCCCGGCCGAACGGGACAGGCTCGCCGCGCTGCCGGGCGTGGACGGCGCCCTCGGCGTCTCCGCGGGCAGGGCCGGTCTCGTCGGCCGCGACGGCAAGCTCGTCAGGACGGAGACCGCCCCCGACCTCGCGGGCACCGGCTGGGACGGGAGCGGCCGTTTCTCGCTGACCGAGGGGCGGGCGCCCGCGCGTCGCGGTGAGGTCGCCCTCAGGCGGGCCGAGGCCGGGCGGGCGGGACTCAGGGTCGGCGAAACCGCGCGCGTCCTGCTCGGCGACGGCGCCTCGGACAGGTTCCTCGTGGTCGGCCTGTTCGGCTACCGCCCCCTCGGGCCGCTCTCCGGCACCGACCAGGAACGGGTGCCGGTCGTGGCCTTCGAACGGGCGACCGCGGAGAGGCTGCTCGGGGACCGGTTCCGCCGGATCGAGCTGACCGCCGCCACCGGCGCGGATCTCGACGCGATCGGGAGGGCCGCGCTGCGGGCCGTCGGCCAGGAGGGCCGTCACGTCTCGACCGGCCCCCGGCTGGCCGCCCGGGCGGCCGAGCGGGCCGACGAGGACGTGTGGGAGCTGCGCCTGACCCTGCTGCCCTTCGCCGCCGTCGCGCTGCTGGTCGGTGTGTTCGTCATCGCGAACACGTTCACGATGCTCGTCACGCAGCGGATCCGCCAGTACGCGCTGCTGCGGGCGGTCGGCGCCCTGCGGCGGCAGATCCGCGGGACGGTCCTCGTGGAGGCGGTGGCCCTGGGCCTGGCCGGTGGCACCCTGGGCGCGGTCGTGGGTGCCGCGCTCGGCCCGCTGATGATCGCGATCATGCGGCCGGGCGACGAGATGACCTACGCGGGCGCCCCGGTGGGCATCCTCATCGGGTACGCGGTAGCCGTTCCCGTGACCGTGCTCGCGGCCTACGGCGCCGCCAGGCGCGCGGCGGCCGTACCCCCGGTCGCGGCGCTGCGCGCGGACGCCACGACGCCGCGGAGGGACAGGGCGGGACGATCGCTGCCGGGGCTGGCCGCCCTCGTCGCCGCCGCGGTCGCCGTCGCCCTCACGGCCGATCCGAGCTCGGGAACGCTGCCTCGTATCGTCGCGCTCGTGGCGGCGGCGATCGGCTGTGCCGGGGTGCTGTCGCTGGCCCCCGTGCTGGTCGAGGCGCTGTCGCGCCCGCTGATCTGGCTGGCCTGGCGGTACGGCGGCCCCGCGACCCGCCTCGGTGTGCGGGACGCGGCGCGGGATCCCCGGCGTACGGCGGGCACCGCGTCGGCGATCGCCGTCGGGCTCGGGCTCGTGTGCGCGTTCGCCACCGTCAGCTCGACGTTCGCCACGCTGATCGCCTCGACGACCCGCGCCAACGTGCCGGTTTCGACAACCGTGCTCAAACCGGCCGCGGGGGACGACTCCACCCTGCCCGCCGCGGACGTCGAACGGGTCAGGGCACTGCGCGGCGTGACCGTGGTCGCCGCGAGCCGCGACATGATCGCCGACATCGGGCACGCCGGGGGCACGACTCGGTGGAAGATCTCGGCGATCGAGCCGGCCGCCCTCGGCACCGTGCTCACCCCGAAGATCACCGCGGGGTCGGCCGACCTGACCCGCGGCGTGGTCATCGCGCGCAACCAAGCCGACATGCTGGGAGTCGGGCTCGGCTCCCCGCTCACCGTGAACCCGGGCTCGGGGAAACCGATCGTCACCCGCGTCGCCGGGGTCTACGAGGCCACCGAACTGTCGTCCAGCATTTTCTTCGACGTCGCACTCGCGCCGGAACCGCTGCGGCGGCGGATCACCATGATCTACGCCACCGGCTCCGCCCCCGCGACCGTCCGCCGGAGCGTGGAGGCCGCCTTCCGCGACCGGCCGGACGTCACCGTCACCGACAGGGACGGGCTCGTCGAGGAGGGCGTCGACCGGCAACGGCTGGCCTTCGTCGCGATGTACGCGATGTTCGGCCTCGCGGGCCTCATCGCCGTCTTCGGCGTCGTCAACACCCTCGCGCTCTCGGTCATGGAGCGCACCCGTGAGATCGGCATGCTCAGGGCGGTCGGCGCGAGCCGGCTTCTGGTCGGCCGGTCGATACGGGTGGAAAGCCTGGTCATATCCGTGTTCGGCGGGGTACTCGGGATCGCCGTCGGGGTCCCGGCGGGCGCCGTCATGCAGCACGCCATGCTCGGCCAGCGCCTGTGGGACGCCACCGTGCCGACCGGTGTCATCGCCCTGACGCTCGTCGGGATCGCCCTCGCCGGAATGGCCGCCGCGATGTGGCCCGCCCGCCGAGCGGTCAGGATCGACGTCCTGACGGCCGTCACCGGCCCCTAGCCGCCCTGTCCAGCACCGCGGCGCAGATCTCGGTGAGCTGTCTGACCTGCTCGGGATCGAGCAGGTCGAACAGGTTCTGCCTGACCGCCTCGACATGGCCGGGGGCGGCGGCGGTGAGCACCGTGAACCCGTCGTCGGTGAGCACCGCCCAGCTCACGCGTTTGTCGGCCGCGCACGGCACCCGCCGTACCCAGCCGCGCTCCTCAAGCCGGGAGACCGCGTGCGAGAGCCTGCTCTGCGAGGAGGCGAGCTCGGCGGCGAGCTCGCTCATCCGCAGCATGCGGTTCTCCGCCTCCGACAGCTTCACCAGGATCACGTAGTAGGCGTGCGGCATGCCGGAGTCGCGCTGCAACTGCCGGTCGAGCTCCTCCTGGACGAGCTGCGAGGCCCCCATGAACGCACGCCATGCTCGCTGCTCGTCGTCGTCCAGCCATCGGGTCACGGATCCCACCTTAGTTGAACTCTCAAGCATATGGAGGTAGCGTACTTGAGAGTTCAAGTTTTAGGGGAGGAAACATGCCCGTCCAGCGGCTCAACCACGCGGTCCTGTTCGTGCGCGATGTCGAGCGCAGCGTCGCCTTCTACCAGGAGGCTCTCGGCTTCAGGGTTGTCATGGGCGGTAAGGGCGCGGCGTTCCTGCAGGCCTCGGGCTCCAGCAACGACCACGACCTCGGCCTGTTCGAGCTCGGCGCCCAGGCGGGACCGTCCGGCGCGGGACGCTCGACCGTCGGCCTCTACCACCTCGCCTGGGAGGTGGACACCCTGGAGGAGCTGGAGCGGATCGCGGTCAAGCTCACCGAGCTGAACTCGCTCGTCGGCGCCTCCGACCACTCGACGACCAAGGCCCTGTACGCCAAGGACCCCGACGGACTGGAGTTCGAGGTGTCCTGGCTGGTCCCCGCCGACCTGCTGACCGAGGAGACGCTGAAGGGACGCAGCGGCATCAAGCCCCTCGACCTGGCCAAGGAGAAGGAGCGGTACGGCGCGCGGACCCGTGGCGGCCTCGGGGTGTCCATTCCCGTCTGACCCCCTCGCCCGAGGGCAGGGGCGGCGGCCGAGGACAGGACGACGGCCATCGCCGCTCCTGGCCCGTCCGATCACTCTCGGACCGAACCCCCGGGGACGCGGGCCGGTCGGCCGGCCCCCGGGAGCCCGTACCGCCTCGCTTCAGGCCGTCTGCTGCTGCGGCGAAACCCCGGCCTGGGGCGCCAGGAGGGTGGCGAGGCTGATGGTGTCGACGACGGCTCCGATGGAGGCCTCGACGTCCAGCCACACCGCGCGCAGCGGCGCCGCCTCCCCGAAGTAGACGATGTCCGCGGTCGAGAACCCCCGCACGGAGGTGAAGCCTCCGCCGACCGCCCGCAGCACGTCACCGACGAATATGGCCTCCGCCCTCCTGGCGAGCGTGAAACCACCCTCGTTGCCCCGCTGGGCGAAGACGAGGTTGGCCCTCCGTAGGTCGGTCAGGATGCCCCGCAGGAAGCTCGGGGGAATCTGCTGGGCGCGGGCCAGGATCTCCGCGGTGACCGACGCTGGATCATGAGCCGCGATCACCAGCATCGCGCGAATGGCGTAGTCACTACGGGCCGTGACGTGCATCCGAAGGTCCTCCCCGGTGGCATGAGCCGGTGATCGGCGACCTCTGGGCGGGTCCCCAATAAATCTACTATCTCTATGGGTTAACCATGAATTATCGCGACGGTCAGAAAAAGTGATCACTTCGCGTTATGCCCCGCCCCCCCGCGGCCACTCGACCTCGGGCTCTCAGCCTCCCCCGCCCCGCGCGCCATCGGCGCCCGCACATCACCGGCGCACCACGGGCCGCCCCCACCTCACGACAGCCGCCCACCGTGCGGGCCACCCGTCCCCGGGGGCCCGCACGTCGGGGAGCGCCTATCCCCCGGCGGCCTGGACGGTGTGCAGCAGGAGCAGGGCGGTGGTCACCGGTCCCACACCTCCCGGTACCGGGGTCAGCGCCGAGGCCTTGACGATCACGGCCGGATCGACGTCACCGACGAGGCTGCCGTCCTGCGCCTGGTTCGTACCCACATCGACCACCACCGCGCCCGGCCGGACGTGCTCGGGGGTGATGAGCCCGATCCTGCCGACGGCCGCGACCAGGATGTCACCCGTCGAGGTCACCGCGGCCAGGTCGGCGGTGCGCGAGTGGCACACCGTCACCGTGGCGTTTGGCGGGGGCGATGCCCGAGGCCAGGTCCTCCAGCTTCGCGCCCCCGGGCAGCGGGGTCTGCAGGATGATCCCGCTCACCCGCTCGTCGGCGCTCAGCGCCTCCAGGCGGTCGCGGATCTCCTCGGGGTCCGCAGGCGTCCCCCGAGGGCAGGGGCGAGCCCGGTCCCCCGTGGATCATGTAATGGGTGTCACGTTACCCGGGGGCGCGGCCTCCGGAGACGGCGGCACCGCGGCGGCCGTCGCCCGTCGCCCACCTCCCCGCGAGACGGCGACGCCCGCGAGACAGAGCAGGCCGCCCACGAGGGTCAGCCAGCCGGGCACCTCCCCCAGGACCGCCCAGGCCATCAGGACCACCAGGGCGGGGACGACGTAGGTGGTCGCGCCCATCTTGCCCGCGGTGGTGCGGGCGAGCGCGTACGCCCAGGTGGTGAACGCCAGGGCCGTCGGGAAGACACCGAGGTAGACGACGTTCAGCGTCGCGGGCAGCGGGGCCGAGACGACCTGCGAGATCAGCTGCCCCGTGAACGGCAGGCAGGCCGCCGTACCGATGAAGCAGCCGAAGGCGGTGACCTGTACGGCCGAGGCATGCCGCAGCGCGGGTTTCTGGCAGACAACGCCCGCGGCGTACGTGGCGGCGGCGAGCAGGCACAGCAGGACGCCGACGATCGACGCGCCTCCGCCGTCCGACGACGCGCCCGCGCCGTTCGACATGGAGAGGCCGACCACCGCGGCTCCCGCGAACGAGACCGCCATCCCGGCCAGCAGGCGGGGCGGGAAGCCCTCCTTGAGCACCCAGCCGCCGAGGAGCGCGATCAGCACGGGGCCGACGTTGACGAGCATGGCCGCGGTGCCCGCGTCCACCTCGTGCTCACCCCAGTTCAGGGCGACCATGTAGAGGCCGAACCACAGGACTCCCGACCCCAGGATGCCGGGCCAGGCGGCACGCGGCGGCAGTCCCCCGCCTCGTGCCAGCCAGATGACGCCGAGCACGACCGAGCCCGCGAACAGGCGGCCGAGAGCCAGGGCCCCCGGGCTGAAGTGCTGGGCGGCGCTGCGGATGGCCACGAAGGCGGAGGCCCACAGCAGCACGGTGACGCCCGCCGCAGCCAGCGCCCGGCGGTCCACGCGAAGGGCCGGCGTGATGGTCTGTTCCATACCCGAACCATAGGATGCCGACATTTCTGGCTACATCTAAATTTCCACCGGCCAGCCGACCAAACGCCCCTCAAGTGGACCAGCCCGCCGGACGCCCGCGTCCACGACGGCGGTGAGCAGCGCGGAGTCCATCCCCGGATAGGTCTTGATCAGGGCGACGTCCGTCTCCGGATCCCCGGCGACCGTCGGCGGCCTGCCCGGCGGGACGGTCGATATCTCCGCCCGGCCGCCGACCACACGTCCCAGCACGGGTTCGGGGGCGGAGGAGAACGCGGAGACGCCCGTGGCGTCGACCATGGTGACCCATCGGGCCGCGTGTAGCTCGTCGTTGACGCACACGACGGCGCCCGCGCCGCACAGCGCGGGGTCGGCGGCGGCCGCGAGGGACGAGGCCAGGTTCCGCGGGCCGTCGGCCGACAGGGCGTCAAAGGGGCGAGTGGCGCCGGTCAGGACGATCCCGCCGTAGTGCGCGGCCTGGCCCGCGAGCAGGTCGACGAGGAACGCGGTCTCCTCCAGGGTGTCGGTGCCGTGGGTGATCACGACGCCGTCGAAGCCCTGGTTCAGGATGGCCTCCCGGGCCCTGCGGGCCAGCCGCAGCATGGTCGCGGGCGCCATGTCCCAGCTGGGCTCGGCGAGCACGTCCTCGGCCACGACGTCGGCCGTGAGCATGTCCGTGGGAACGGTCTCCAGGAGTTGCGCGCCCGAGGCGACCCCCGGACGCTCAGGGCGCGTCGAGTAGGCGATGGTGTCACCGGTCGCCAGCAGCAGTACACGCCTCACCGCACGATCCCTTCGGTGTCTTCGCCCCGGCCGTCCGGGGTCCGGATGGTTCGTAGCGATCCCTCACTTTTATAATCCATAAGTAACCCCTATAGGGTTATCTCTGAGGGGCGCGTGCTCCGAGGATGCTCGGGGGACGAATCCCGAGTGACGGACAGGGCCTCGCGCGGAACGAGGGATGCTGCGGGCACGCCTCCCGGCCGCCGCCGTCCGCGCGAGGCCCTCCGCCTACCAGGCGACCGGCAGCCGGTGCACGCCGTAGATGGCCATGTCGGAGCGCATCGGCACCTCTTCCCGAGGTACGGCCAGGCGCAACCCGGGCAGGCGCTCCAGCAACGCGGGGATGGCGATGCGCATCTCGTTGCGAGCGAGCTGCTGGCCGAGGCACTGGTGGATGCCGTGGCCGAACGACAGATGACCGGTCGCCTGCTGGGTGACGTCAAGACTGTCGGCCCCGTCGAACCGCGCGGGATCGCGGTTGGCCGCGGGGATGGAGATCGTCACCGTCTCACCCGCCCTGATCGTCTGCCCCTCGATCTCCACATCCTCCAGCGCGGCCCTGACCGTGAAGTCGACGATGCTCAGATAGCGCAGGAGCTCCTCGACGGTGCCCGCCGCCAGGGAGGGGTCATCACGCAGCGCCGCCAGCTGCGGGGGGTTGCACAGCAGCGCGTAGGTGCCGAGCGCGATCATGTTCGCCGTCGTCTCGTGCCCGGCGATGAGCAGGAGCGCCGCGACCCCGGCGAGCTCCTCGTCCGTCAGTTCCCCGCCCGCGGCCAGGCCGCCGAGCAGGTCGTCCGTCGGCTCGGCGCGCTTGTTGCGCGCCAGCTCGTGAAGGTAGGTCATCAGGTCGGTCATGGCCGCCTGCTTGCGCTCCAGCGTCTCCTCCCTGCTGATGATCGCCGCGGAGTCCCGCTGGAACCGGTCGTGGTCGGTGTAAGGAACGCCGAGAAGCTCGCAGATCACCAGGGAGGGGATCGGCAACGCGAACGACTCCACGAGGTCGGCGGGCGCCCCCTGGCGCTCCAGCGCGTCCAGCCGCTCGGCGACGATCTTCTCGATCCTGGGTTCGAGCTGCTTCATGCGCCGGACGGTGAACTGACCGGTCAGCAGGCGCCGGAAGCGCGTGTGCTCCGGCGGGTCCATACGCAGGAAGAACCCGGCGGGAGGCGCGATCTCCCGCTGCTTGACGATGTACGGCAGAGCCGGGTGCTGGAGGTCGATGCGGGTGCTGAAGCGGTTGTCGGCCAGCACCGCGCGGACTCCGGAGTGACTCGTCACCAGCCAGCCGAGGTGGCCGTCCGCGTAGGTCATACGGCGGATCGGGGCCTCCTGCCGCCACAACGCCAGATCCTGCGGCGGGTCGAAAATGTCGTGGCGGGCCACGGGAAGCGTTACGGGACCGAAAGCGGCTTCGTTCACAGCGTGCTCCTTCGAAGTGGGACGCGCGTGTTCCCCCTCAGAAAACCGCACTGATAGCAGAATTACAACACATGCAGATAAGCGTTCGATGCAGCATTTTTCCGCCTCTTTTTTCGACTACTGCGACCCGCTTTTCCGGACAGCCACAATGGTCACAGGGCTGCGGAAGCCGCCACGACCACCACACGCTCGGCACCACACGAAGGGGACCGGATGCGCAAGCTCGTCTACTACGTCGGATCGTCCATCGACGGCTTTATCGCGGGCCCGGACGGCTCCATCGACTTCTTCCCCCTGGGCGGCGACATCATCGAACACATCCTCTCCGAGTACGCGGACACCGTTCCGACGCATGTGCGCGAGGCCGTCGGGATCGACCCGGAGAACACGCGCTTCGACACCGTCGTGATGGGACGCGCGACCTACGACCCCGCGCTGCGGGAGGGCATCACCAGCCCGTACCGGCATCTGCGGCAGTACGTGGTCTCGCGGAGCATCACGGAGAGCCCCGACCCCACGGTCGAGATCGTCTCCGACGATCCGGTCGGCAGGGTCAGGCGGCTCAAGGAGGAGGAGGGCATGGGGATCTGGCTGGCCGGTGGGGCACGGCTCGCGGGAACGCTGCTGCCCGAGATCGACGAGCTGATCGTCAAGATCTACCCGGTCGTCGCCGGGGCCGGAGTCCCGCTGTTCTCCGGAGGATTCGCTCCGACACAGTTCGAGCTCACCGCCAGCCGCGTCTTCGGGAGCGGCGCGGCCCTCATGACCTACGCGAGGAAATGACCCTCACCCCCAGGCCGTCCTTCACGAACCCCCCAGGCCGTCCTTCACGAGCCTCCTGCCCAGGCCCGTCCTTCGCGGGCCTCAGGCCGGCTCACCCCGCGCTACCCGTCCTGTTCGTGCCGGGACATTGCGCACACAGGTTTGACCACGCCAAAACCAGCGCTTAGCTACGGCGAACTGTGTCAAGGACTTGAATCGAATCATGACTTCTGCGGAGGAACAGCAGGTCGAGGCGGTCATAGAGTTCGCGACCCGGCTTTTCGCCGCGTTCGGCTACGACGGCACGACCCTGCAGGGGCTGGCAGAGGCCATGGGGTACGACCTCGAATGGATCCACACCAGGTTCGGCGACAAACGCGCGCTCTACCTCGCCGTCGTCGAACGGGCCAGCCAGGCCCAGCGCGCCGTCGTCGAGGGCACACTGGCGCCGCTCCCCGCCCACGACCCCGCCGAAGTCGCCTCGGTCCTGCACACCCTCGTGGACCGCTACCTGGACATGTGCCTGTCCAACCCGCAGATCCCCGCGCTGTGGATACACCGCTGGCTCGGCGACGCCGCCGACATCCCCGACCTGGAGCAGAAGTACGCCGTCCCGCTCATCAACCTCACCAGGGACGCGCTGCGCTCGGCCGCCAGGAACGGCCTCATCGCCGGCGACATCGACCCGGACCTGATGGTGCGGACGCTGGTCTGGAGTGTGTACGGCTTCCTCCACGGCGAAGCCCTCGCCCCTCCCGATCCCCCCGATCCCGACAACCCGAGGACACGGCCCCGCATGCAGGCACACCTCCACCAGCTCCTCGACCGCATGCTGAGACTTCCCGAGACTTGAGGGTCCGGCGGTGTAACGAACGGGCGGGCCACGGGAACCGAACAGTCAGGAGACGGCGACCGCACGCTCCTGTGGTGAGGAGTGGTGAGGAGTGAGGTGTCGGCTCGGCTCAGGACGGGAATCCTCATCCTCGGGCCGACAGCGCTCCGCAGACGCTTCACCGGAGAGGACACGCACGATGCCCCAAGGTCCACGAGCGGTGGTGGAGCGTTCCGGTGTCGTGGATGTCCCGCATGCCCGACCGCGAGGAGGCGATCGTGGAGTCCTTCACGGGCAGTAGGCTCCCTCCGGACGACGTCGTCGTCGCGGCCCTGCGCGCCGGAGACGAGACAATGTTCGCGGCGCTGCTGGACACCTGGTCGCGAGGGATGCTGTGGCTGGCCCGCTCCCACGTGTCGACCAACGACTCCGCGGAAGAGGTCGTGCAGGACACCTGGCTGGCGGTGATCAGGGGGATCGACGGCTTCGAGGGCCGTTCCTCGGTCAAGACCTGGGTCTACCGCATCCTGGTCAACACCGCCAGGAAGCGGGGCGTGCGGGAGAACCGCACGGTACCGTGGAGCAGCGCCTTCGAACAGCGGGAAGAACCCGCTGTCGACCGCTCGTGTTTCCAGAGTGTGAACGACCCGTTCCCCGGGCACTGGAAGAACGTCCCCGCGGCCTGGTCGACCCCCGAGGGCGAGGTGCTGGCCGCCGAGGTGCGCGACCTGATCGCGGAGGCCCTGGCCGAGCTCCCCCCCAGGCAGCGCGCCGTCA
Source organism: Streptosporangium sp. NPDC051023 (assembly GCF_040689595.1). Classification (NCBI taxonomy): domain Bacteria; kingdom Bacillati; phylum Actinomycetota; class Actinomycetes; order Streptosporangiales; family Streptosporangiaceae; genus Streptosporangium; species Streptosporangium sp. NPDC051023. The sequence continues at coordinate 143,896 of NZ_JBFBCE010000004.1, forward strand.
TCACACTTCGGGACGTCGAGGGGTGCAGCTCGGAAGAGGTTTGCGAGATCCTGGAGATCTCCGCGGCCAACCAGCGGGTCCTTCTGCACCGCGCCCGTGTCGCGGTGCGGGGGCGCCTTGAAGATTATTTCGAGACGGCGAGGCGGTCGGCGTAGTGAAATCGGTTCAGTTCAGAGACGGTAAGGCGGTCCACGTCGTGAAGCGGTTCAGTTGCGACGAGTGGGTGGAACTCGTCACCGCTTACCTGGAGAGCGACCTCGACGAACCCACCCGGTGCCTGTTCGAGGAGCATCTGGCAGGCTGCGAGCACTGCGGGCACTACCTGCACCAGTTCCGCGTGACGGTCACCGCCCTCGGCACCCTTCGCCCGGAATCCCTGCCCGGCGACATGCGCGACCGGTTACTGTCCGCCTTCCGCGACCGGCGGGCCTCCCGGGTCGAGGAGCGGCGAAGCTCCTGAGCCGGGCACGGGCGGAGCCCCCGGACCGGTGACGGGCAAAGCCCCCGGGCCGGAGACCCGCCGCGCCCCGGGGTGAGGAACGGACGGAGCCCCCGAGGAGGAGACGGCCGAGCCGCCAGAACGGGCGAAGGCCTCGCACAGCCTCCTGAGCACGTCCTGCGGGATGTCGCCCGCGCCAAACCAGTGGAGGACCTCGACGGTCACCCGGACCTGTTCCAGGTGGACGGGACACTCGGCGCATCCGGCCAAATGGTCCTCAAAACGCCGTCGCCGCTCAGCGGACAGTGCCCCTTCGAGGTAGCCGGTGACCAGCCCCAGCGCCTCCCGGCAGCCCGCAGGCCGCTCGAATCCCACCCTCGCTCGCCTCATCGCGGTCCCCGCTCCATATTGGGTAGTGCCGCGTGCGCGCCGATCCGTTACACCGTGTTCCCGGTGTTCCCGGTGTTCCCGGTGTTCCTGACCGTTCTCCGGCGTTCCGGTGCTGTTCCCCGGGGTTCTCCCTGTTTTCGGACACTCCCCGACATTCCCCGGGCCCACCCGTTTCCCGAGGTTCCCGAGCGTTTCCGGTGCTCCTCGCCGTTCCCCGGTGTTCTTCCGGTGTTCCCTGCTCTTCCCCTGTAACGCTTGCGCGCTTCGCGGGTCTATAGACCCATACACACCAGGCGAAGAGGAGGGACGATGACCGGTCTTGCGGCCGAGGACACGCCGATCCGGGATGCCTCGGATGTGGAGGCCTTCGCACGGCACTGCTTCCTCGGCGCCACCGGGGACGAGGTGGGGATCGAGCTGGAGTTCCTGGTCTTCGACCGTACGGCTCCCGGCGACCAGGTACCGCTGGCCAGGACGGCGGACGTCCTGCCGCCGCTGCCCGGAGGGAGCCGGGTGACCTTCGAGCCCGGCGGGCAGCTCGAACTGTCCGGACCCGCGGGACCGCTGCCGGAGGCGATCACGCGCCTGCGCGCCGACGTCGACGCGACCCGTGCGGCGCTGCGAAACGCCGGTCTGGCACTGGCCGGGGTCGGCCTCGACCCGGTACGGCCCGCGAGACGGCAGCTGCGCCTGCCCCGTTACGAGGCGATGGCCGAGTTCCTTGGCATGCCGTACGGCGCGCTGATGATGTGCTCGACGGCGTCGATCCAGGTCAACCTGGACCTGGGCGAGAAACCCGCCGTGCGGTGGGAGCGGGCGCATCTGCTCGGCCCCGTCCTGCTCGCCGCCTTCGCCAACTCCTCCCTCCGCGAGGGCCTGCCATGCGGGTGGATGTCGGGCCGCCAGGAGGTCTGGGAGAACCTCGACCGGACGCGGACGGCTCCCGTCCCGGCGACCGACGACCCGGCCGCCGCCTGGGCGGAGTATCTCCTCGATGCCCGGCTGATGCTCGTGCGCGAGGACGGGGAACGATACCGCCCGATCCGCGACGGCTCGACCTTCCGCGACTGGCTGACCGCGCCCGTGCGCCCGCCGACCATGGCCGACCTGGCCTACCACGCCACGACGATCTTCCCTCCGGTACGGCCGCGCGGCTGGCTGGAGATCCGCTACCTCGACGCGCAGCACCCGGAGATCTGGCCGGTGTGCGTCGCGGTGACCCATGCCCTGGTGATGGACGACCACGCGGCGGACACGGCGCTGGCCGCGGCGGAGCCGTACGCGGGGATGTGGCTGGAGGCGGCGCGCTGCGGCCTCACCGATCCCCGGCTGCGCAGGGCCGCGGAGACCTGTTTCCGTGCGGCCGTCGAGGCGCTGCCCCGCCTCGGCATAACCGGCGATCTGGTCCGCGAGGTGGCCGCGTTCGCCGACCGCCACGTGACGACGGGCCGCCCGCCCGCGCTCGACCTGCTGGAACTGGTGAGAGAACCGGGACCGCGCCTGTCGGCCTGGTTGACCGAGAAAGGACAGGCTTGACCTCCTCCCCTCCCCGAGGGGAGGAGATTCCCGCGGTCGCCCGCGGGGTTTCCTGTTTCACCGCCGGCCGCCCGCCCGAAAAGGATCTTTCGTTGGGGTCTTACACCAGCTCCGCAGGCGTTTCACCTCTCCGCCGGCCCGGCGGCGAGGGTGGAACCGATCGTGCGGGTGACGGCTTGGTCATCGCCGCCACCGAACACATTAACGAAACCTGCGGCGTCGTGCCGGGTTTCCTCCCAACCCTGAAGGAACGGGTCTCCAGGCTTAAGGAGTTTCGATGAACGACTTCAAGGAGCGGATCGCCGCCGAGCTCATCGCGGTGCGCGACCGTTCACTGGCCTACACGGACGCCGAGGACGACCTGCTGGTCAGACAGCACTCGCCGCTGATGTCACCCCTGGTGTGGGACCTGGCGCACGTGGGCAACTACGAGGAGCTGTGGGTGCTGCGGGAGGCCGGGGGGATCACCCCGCTCCGCCCCGAGATCGACGACCTGTACGACGCGTTCAAACACCCGCGCAAGAACCGCCCGAGCCTGCCGATCCTGGGCCCCGGCGAGGCTCGCCGCTACATCGAGGGCGTGCGGGGGCGGGTGCTGGACGTCCTGGACGCGCTCGACCCGAACAATCCCAACCCCCTCCACCGGGACGCCTTCGTCTTCGGCCTGGTGATCCAGCACGAGCACCAGCACGACGAGACGATGCTCGCCACCCTGCAGCTGTCGAAGGAGCCGGGGCTGGTCCGCGACGGCGAACTGCCGCGGGGCAGGCAGGAGGGCCCTGAGGAGGTGTTCGTCCCCGCGGGACCCTTCCTGATGGGGACCGACACCCAGCCATGGGCCTACGACAACGAACGCCCCGCGCACCGGATCGACCTGCCCGCCTATTGGATCGACAGGCTCCCCGTCGGCAACCGGGCCTACGCCGCCTTCATCGAGGACGGCGGCTACGACGACCCGCGCTGGTGGAGCCCGGAGGGCCTGCTCTGGCGGCAGGAGACCCGCGCCTTCGCTCCGCTGTTTTGGACCAGGGACGGCGACACCTGGTGGCGGACCCGGTTCGGCAGGCCGGAGCCGGTGCCCATGGACGAGCCCGTCCAGCACGTCTCCTGGCACGAGGCCGACGCGTACGCCCGCTGGGCGGGCAAGCGGCTGCCGACGGAGGCCGAGTGGGAGAAGGCCTGCGGCTGGGATCCCGAGGCGGAGCGGGCGCGGAAGTATCCCTGGGGGGACGACGACCCGACCCCTGACCTGGCGAACCTCGGGCACAGGGCGGCACGCCCCGCCCCGCTCGGCGCCTATCCCGCGGGAGCCGGTCCCTACGGCACGGAGCAGATGATCGGTGACGTGTGGGAGTGGACCTCCTCACGGTTCCTGCCCTACCCCGGCTTCCGCAGCTTCCCCTACCGCGAGTACAGCGAGGTCTTCTTCGGCGGCGACTACCGGGTGCTGCGCGGCGGATCGTGGGCGGCCGACCCGGCCGCGGTCCGCACGACGTTCAGGAACTGGGACCACCCCATCCGCAGGCAGATCTTCACCGGCTTCCGCTGTGCCCGCTCCGCCTCCCCGGAGCACTCCCCGGAGCACGGATAGATGTGCCGTCACGCCGCCTGGCTCGGCGCTCCCCGATCCGTCGCCTCACTGCTCAGCGAGCCCGAGCACGGCCTGCTGCGGCAGTCGTACGCCCCGCGCATGCAGCGCCACGGCATGATCAACGCGGACGGCTTCGGCATCGGCTGGTACGACCCGACCCGGGTGGAACCGGTGCGCTACCGCCGTTCCATCCCTATGTGGGCGGACGCCAACCTGCCCGCTCTCGCCGAGATCGCCCGCTCCGGCTGTCTGCTGGCCGCCGTACGGTCGGCCAGCGAGGGCATGCCGATCGAGGAGACCGCGACGGCACCCTTCGCCGACGGATCATGGCTGCTCAGCCATAACGGCCGCGTCGCGCGCGGCCCCGTGAGGGAGCTGGCGGGCGACGGCGGCGCGGAGAGCACCTGCGACGCCGCGTGGGTCGCCGCCGCCGTGTTCGTACGGCGGCGCGCCGGCCTGACGCTCGGCGACGCCCTGTCGGAGGTCGTCGTCCACGCCGGGACCAAAGACCCCCAGGGGCGCCTCAACCTGCTCGCCTGCGACGGCGCCTCACTCGCCGCGACCGTCTGGGGCGACACGCTCTTCCTCAACCTCGACGACGGCGTGCTCGTGGCGAGCGAGCCGCTGGACGACCGGTCCGGCTGGCAGGCCGTACCGGACAGGAGCCTGCTTCTCGCCTCTCCCGACGGCGTGCGTATTCAGCCGCTGTGACCTATAGCACCGAGGAGATCCCATGCCTGTCAGCCAGTCCGCCGTACGCCTGACCAACCATCTCAGCCACGACTACCTGCGTCAGGCTCTCGAACACGACGTCCGCAGCGGGCTGGCGTCGACGCCCAAGTGGCTGCCTCCGAAGTGGTTCTACGACGCGGTGGGCAGCGAGCTGTTCTCCCAGATCACCCGGCTGCCCGAGTACTATCCCACCCGCCGCGAGCTGGACATCCTGCGACGGCACTCCGCCGACATCGCCAGGGACAGCGGGGCGGACACCCTGGTCGAGCTCGGCTCGGGGACCAGTGAGAAGACCGTGTTGCTGCTCGACGCCCTCGCCGTCGCCGGGACGCTGCGTGCCTACACCCCGGTCGACGTCGACGCGGTCACCCTGGGCGACGCCGCGCGGCGGCTCACCGCCCGCTACCCGGGGCTGGAGGTGCACGCGGTCTGCGCCGACTTCGAGCGCCACCTGGCGCTGCTGCCGCGGGAGGGACGGAGGATGGTCGCCTTCCTCGGCGGCACCATCGGCAACCTCGACCCGGCGGCGCGCGAGGTCTTCCTGAAGGAGCTGCGCGCGACCCTCACTCCCGGCGACTCCTTCCTGCTCGGAGCCGACCTGGTGAAGGACACGGGACGGCTGGTCGCGGCCTACGACGACGCGGCCGGGGTCACCGCCGCCTTCAACCGGAACGTCCTGCACGTGATCAACCGGCAGCTGGACGCCGACTTCGCGCCGGACGCCTTCGAGCACGTCGCGCTGTACGACCTGCGGCAGAACTGGATCGAGATGCGGCTGCGGGCGACCCGAGCCATGCGCGTGCGGATCGGCGGCCTCGACCTGTCCGTCTCCTTCGACGCGGGGGAGGAGATGCGCACCGAGATCAGCGCCAAGTTCCGTCCCGAGGGCCTGAGACAGGAGCTCATCGCCGCCGGATTCACCCCGAGCAACCACTACACCGACCCAACCGGCGACTTCAGCCTCGTCCTCGCCCACGCGTAGTCCCCCTCACCACTCCCCCCGGAACCCCTCCCTCACCACTCCCCCCCGAACCCATCCCTCACCACTCCCCCGAGACCCATCCCTCACTGCCTCACGCCCCCACCCGCTTCACCCTCACCCTCACTCCCCGACACCCGCCTCCACCGCTCCCGCCTCCACCGCTCCCGCCCCCATCGCCTCACCGCCCCACCCGCTTCGCCGTCTCCGGGGCATTCCAGAGCGCCGGTACGGCGAGCGGTGGCAACGGCCCGCTCGGCGCGAATGGGCGGCGCCCAGCCCGGTGGGTGTTCGTCGAGAAGGCGGTGGGGAACCGACTCCGGGAAGGGCCCCACCGGGGACTGGCGAGGGTCCGGTGGCACGGGCACGATGAAGCGGTGGATCTCGAATCCTTTCTCGCCACGGCACGGCGACTGCTCGCCGTGCCGTCGACCGCCGACCGGCCCGACGACCTGCGCAGAGCTCTCGACCTCGTGATCGACTTCGTCCTCGAATCCGGCGCGTCCGGCAAGTCCGGCTCCAGCGGTACCGGCGGATCCGGCGGTACCGGCGGTGCCGGTCTCACGGTTGAGCGGTTCGAGTCGAACGGCAAGCCGAGTGCGCTCGTCTACCCCGGCCCCCGGCGACCGCACTTCCGGATCATCCTCAACGCCCATCTCGATGTCGTGCCCGCACCGGCGCACCAGTTCCGGCCGCGCCTCGACGGCACCCGTCTCCACGCCAGAGGCGCCCAGGACATGAAGGTGTCCGCGCTGGTGCAGGCCCAGGTCTTCCGCGAGCTGGCGGGCGGGCTGCCGTACCCGATCGCTCTGCAACTGGTCACCGACGAGGAGGTCGGCGGGCGCGACGGCACGTTGCACCAGCTCGAACAGGGCGTCAGCGGCGACTTCGTCGTCATCGGCGAGCAGAGCGGGCTGCGCGTCGTGACCGACTCCAAGGGGATGGTCACCGCGAACCTGCGGGCCACGGGCCGTAGCGCGCACAGCGCCTACCAGTGGCTCGGCGACAACGCCCTGCTCAAGCTGCAGCGCAGCCTGGACAACGTGCTGGCCAGATATCCCGTGGCCACCGAGGAGGCCTGGCGGACGACGGTCACCGTGGCCAGAATCGAGACCCCCAACCAGGCCCGCAACCAGGTCCCCGCCCTGGCGGAGGCGTGGCTGGACATCCGCTTCCCCGCCGGGGACCCGGACCTGGACGGCAGGACCGCCGAGGAGATCGCCGCGCACCTGGTGACCTTCTGCGAGCCCGGTGTCATCCCCGTCGTCGAGCACGTCGACCCGCCGCACCACGCCGACCGGAACCGGCCAGAGGTGCGTGGCCTCCAGCGGGCCGCGAGGAACCAGGGCTACCACGATGGGTTCCTGCGCAAGCACGGCGCCGCCGACGGGCGTTTCTACTACCAGCGGGGCATCGACGCCGTCATCTTCGGCATCGGCGGCGACGGCCAGCACGGTCCCGACGAGTACGCGGACACCACGACGATCGTGCCGTACTACCGGGCGCTCAGCGAGTTCCTCAGGAACCCGGGACAGGGATGACCCACCCGACTCCGCCTACCTGGCGCTCAGCGAGTTCCTCGAGAACCCCGGGTGATCACGAGTGGGCGTGGCCTGCGGTCGAGGCCGGGTTTCACGATCGCTTCCCAGCAGGCAAGCGATCGTTTCCCGGACTCACCGAGGACTCGGGTGCCGAGTGTGTCGATCAACTGTCCGTCAGGAAGGCCAGGGCGTCCGAAGCGAACCGTTTGTCGGTGAACGTGCCGCTGTGGCTTCGGCCCGGGTAGACGACGAGCTGGGCGTCCGGGATGCCTTCCACCGTCTGCCGGGCCAGTTCCAGCGGATAGACCAGGTCCCTGTCACCTTGGATCAGCAGCGTGGCCGCCTTGATGTCGTGCAGCCGTCCACGCAGGTCGAAGCCGTCCTCTGCGTCGAGGACGACGACGGCGTCGGTGTGATCTTCGTGGCCGCTGTCGGACAGCCACAGCAGGCCTTCGAGCAGCCTTCGGCCGATCGTCGATTCCGTGACGACCTCGGCCAGCGCGGGGCTCGGCCGCCTGCCTTGGCGTGCGCGCTCGATGTAGGCGCGCTGGGCTCGTTTACCGATGGGGCCGAGGGTGCAGGCCGTACCGGCCAGAACGAGGCGGTCGACCAAGCCGGGATGGTCGGCGGCGAGTTGGAGGGCGATGGATCCGCCGGTGGAGATGGCCAGCATGTTCACCGGGGCCTCAAAGGTGGTTCTGATCGCCTGCGCGTAGACGGCGGCGAGGTCGGCCATCGTCGTGCCCGGTGGCAGCCCAGGTCGGCGATTGACGACGTAGACGGTGAAGTGCTTGGTGAACGGTCGCACCAGCCGCATCGTGGACCAGCGCGCCATACCTCTCGGGTTGGCCGCCTGCGGGGTGTAGAGCAGGACGACCAGGGGTGGTCCTTCACCGACCGACAGATACGGCAGGTCGTTCAGCATGGGGTGAGCCCTTCTGTGACAGCATCGATCAGGCGGTCCATCACGGACGGGTAGATGTCGGCGCCCAAGTGTTCGGCGTACAGCGGGGTCAGCAGGACCGCGCGCAGCACGCCGAGCAGCACCTGCGGATCACCTTCCAGATGGGTGCCGAGGAACTGGAGCAGATCGGCCATCGGGCCGCCCTCGGCGGCGGCCATCCGCTCGGGGGTGAGCTTGGCGGCGACCGCGGCCATCTCCTCGGGGTGGGACATCAGCCGCCGGTAGAGCGGGTTGGTGTCGAGTTCGGCGACCGTGGCGCGCAGGAAGCGCCGCAGGCGGTCGCGGGTGTCGGTGCCGCGGTTGAGCCCCTCGTCGATCACGCGCCGCCGTATCCCCTCGTACTGCCGCAGCATGGCCTCGAAGTAGAGGTCCTCCTTGGAGTCGTAGAAGGCGTAGATCGAGGATTTGGCGATGCCCGCGGGGGTCGTCAGCTCTTCCAGTGACGTCTTGCGCAGGCCCTGGGTCGAGAAGAGGCGGGTGGCGGTGTCGAGCAACCGCTCGATGATCCGCACCCGCTCTTCCTCGGAGAACGCCGGCGGCATAATATCTCCATATGAACAATCTGGTTTTATGTTCACACGATACCCCCTGGGCGCCCGGCCGACGCAAGCCGCGGGGCCGGGGTGATTCACCCGGCTCCGCGACCTCGGCCCCGGTGCCCCAGGCGGCCCACTGCCCCAGACGGCTCAGTGCCCCAAGCGGCCCACTGCCCCAGGCAGCTCAGTGCCCCAGGCGGCTCAGCGGCCGTCGGCGAAGACCCGGGGAGTGCGGTCCTTCCAGGGCATGGCCTCCTCGAGCCTGGCGGCGATCCGCAGCAGCAGGTCCTCGCGGCCGTAGGGGGCGACGATCTGCACCCCGACCGGCAGGCCGTCCGCGCTCTGCCCAAGCGGCAGGCTGATCGCGGGCTGACCGGAGAGGTTGAACACCGCGCAGAACGGCCCGTAGTCGAGGATCGACTCCAGCCAGCTCGTCATGGTGTGGCCGGGGTCGTCGTAGCGCAGGGTGCCGTGCGGCACGGGGAGCCGCCCCAGGGTCGGGGTGACCAGCAGGTCGTACTCGGTGAAGAACGCGCCGACCGACCTGCTCACCCGGTTCTGCGCGTCGAAGGCCCCCAGCAGGCGGAAGGCGCTGAGGCTCTTCGCCTCCCCGAAGGCCCGCAGGGTCACGGCCTCCACCTTGGCCGGATCCGGCTCCCTCAGGGAGACGAGCATCGGGGCGGCGACGGCGACGATCGCGAACGGCACCATGGCCCGCATGACGGCGTCCCAGTCGACGGCCGGGCTCGCCTCGGTGACGTCGTGGCCCATCTCCTCCAGCACCCGCCCCGTCCGCACGGCCGCCTCCGCCACCTGGGAGTCCACCACCGCCCCCGACCACGCCCTCGTGGTCACGGCCACCCGCAGCCCGCCGAGCTCGGCTCCCAGTTCCTCGGCGTACGGGCGCGACGGGGGCGGCGCGGTGTACTTGTCGCCGACACCGGGACCCGCGAAGGCGTCGAGGAGGTGCGCGGCGTCGCGGACGGTCCGGGTCAGCGCGAACTCGTCGGAGATCCCGAACATCGCCTCCCCCGCGTCCGGACCGCACGGGACGCGACCCCGGCTCGGTTTGAGGCCGACCAGGCCGCAGCAGGAGGCGGGGATGCGCAGCGAGCCCGCGCCGTCGCTGCCGTGCGCGACGGGCACCGCCCCCGCGGCGACCAGGGCCGCCGCACCACCGCTCGACCCGCCGACACCCCGGTCCTGGTCCCAGGGATTGCGGGTCGGCCCGTACTTCACCGACTCGGTGGAGAAGCTGATCATCATCTCCGGCACCGTGGTCAGCCCCAGGGTGACCAGGCCCGCGGCCCGGATCCGCGTCATCAGGTCGGTGTCGTGCTGCGCGACGACACCCTCGACGCTCCGGCTCCCGCAGAAGAACGGCACGCCCTTCGCCACCGGCCCGTTGTCCTTGATCAGGAACGGAACACCGGTGAGCGGCCCGTCGGCCGCGTGATCGAGAGCGGGTGAGAACGGCGGCAGCGCGAGCCCGTTCACCTCGGCGTTCGCCTTCTCCAGAGCCTGCCGGGCGACGGCCTCGACCTCGGCGGCGGTGACCTCACCGGCGCGTATCAGGTCACGCAGCCCAATGGCGTCATACCTGGCGTACTCGTGGAGCTCCACGGGCTCTCCTCCTCGGCGTCTCACGGACGGGGCCGGGCGACGACGACCTGATTTTCGCCCCGGCCAGGATCCTGCGTGAGTCCCCGAAGTTCCACCGGTTTTCCGCGCGGCCTCGGTCAGGCCGGCTAACGGCCGTCCATGCGGCCGCTGCGGAACGCGAAACCGGCCGCCTCCACACGGTTGCGCACGCCGAGCTTGATGTGGACGGACTCCAGATGGGTCTTCACGGTGCTCAGCGACATGTGCAGTTCCGTGGCGTTCCCGTGGTCGGTGCCCGCAGGCTCGGTGCTTCTCCCGCCCCTGCTCGGCGTCGTCACGACCGTGGTGGCCATGCTGGCTCCCGCGCGGTCCGCCACGCGGGTACATCCCGTCGCGGCGCTGCGGCGCACGGCCGCCACGACCGTGCGCCGGTCTTCGGTACCGCGCGCGGTGGCCGGACTCGTGGCCGCCGTCGCGGGTTTCGCCGTCCTGGTGACCGGCGGCACGGAGGCCGGGGTGGTGGGCGGCCTGGTGTCCATGGCGGGTGTGCTGCTGGCGTCCCGGGTGATCGTGCCGGCGGTCGTCTCCCCACTGCGGCGCCCGCTGCGCGCGGCCTTCGGCGTCCCCGGCCACCTGGCCGGAGACGGCGCCGTGCGCGCCCCCGGCCGGAAGGGCCGCACGGATCCCGCCCGCCGCCCTGCTCACCGAGCGCTGACCTCGGATCCTCCCCCGTCGTCTTTCCGCCTTCGCCGCATCGCCTTTCCTCGGAGCCTCCCCCGGATCCCCGGAGCCTCCCCGCGGATCCTCTGAGTCTCCCCGCGAATCCTCGGAACCCCGGACGGCGCGGCCCGCGGGGGTCACTCTCCGGAGGGAGGGCGCCTTCGGTCGCAGGAGGGAAGTGCGGGCGGGAGCGAGAGCATAACCTGGGGAAAATCCCGATCCGGATGGTGGCAGGCCCAGTGAACTCCCTCCGCGCGTCCCGGGCCGACGTGGCGATCGCCGTCGTCGTCACGGCTGCGACGGTCATCCCGTTCTTCGTGCCCTACGCGCAGCCGTGGTGGGCCGTGACCCTGGCGCTCCTGTCCTCGGTCCCCCTGGTGTTGCGGCGTACGCTGCTGGTCCCGGTGGGCCTGGTGACGGGCCTGGCGATGACGGTGCTCATGCTGGGGCAGCACGCGCTGGAGCACAGTCCCTTCCTGCTCGTGCCGTACGGGCCGCTGGTCATGACCTACACCTTCGCGGCGCTGGCCTCCCCCAGGTTGCGGGCGGTCGGGGGCGTGGTGCTGGCGGCGGGGGTGCTCTCCTCCCTCGTCCTGCCGGATGAGGACCTCGACACCTTCCGCTACGTCGTGACGGCCTACATCGCCGCGTACGCCCTGGGCACGACCACCCGGGCCAGGCAGGCGCAGCGCGAGGCGACCGAGGAGCGCGCCCTGCGGCTGCGGGAGGAACGCGCGGCGGCGGTCGCCGAGGAGCGCACGCGCATCGCCCGCGACATGCACGACATCGTGACCCACTCGGTCGGCCTCATGGTCGTGCAGGCCGAGGCGGGACCGCTGGTCGTACGGGGCGACCCGGCGAGGGCGGAGGCGATCTTCGAGGCGATCGCGACGACCGGGCGAGACGCCGTCAGCCAGCTCAGGCTGATCCTCGGAGCGCTGCGGGGCGCCCTCGGCCGCGACCCCCATCCGGGTCTCGACACCCTCTCCGAACTGGTCGAACGGACCCGTGACGCGGGCCTCGACGTGATCGTCGACGAACGGGGACCCCGCCTGCCGATCTCGGCGGCGGTGGACATCGCCGCCTACCGGATCATCCAGGAGAGCCTGACGAACGTCCTGCGGCACGCCTCCGTCCGTACCGTGTGGCTGCGCCTGACGTGGGCGCGACCCACGCTGACGGTCCAGATCGCGGACAGCGGCCGGGGCACCCGCGACTTCCGCGAGGGACACGGCATCATCGGCATGCGCGAGCGGGTGGCGGCGTGCGGGGGTACCCTCACCGTCGACCCGTCCGGTTTCACAGTCACAGCGACCTTTCCCATCGGATGACCCATATGCGAGTACTCGTCGCCGACGACCAGGACCTGTTCCGTGGCGGCTTCGCCATGATCCTCAACGCGCACGACGACATCACCGTCGTCGGAGAGGCCTCGGACGGGGACGAGGCCGTCAGGAAGACCCTCGAACTCGAGCCCGACCTCGTGCTCATGGACATCCGCATGCCCCGCATGGACGGTGTCGCGGCCACGGCGGAGATCTGCCGCCGTACCTCGGCGAAGGTGCTGGTCCTGACGATGTACGACATCGACGACTACGTGTACGACGCGCTGCGCGCCGGGGCGAGCGGCTTCCTGCTCAAGGACGTGCGGCGGGACGACCTGGTGCGCGCGGTCCGGCTCGTCGCGGCGGGAGAGTCCCTGCTCGCCCCGGCCGTCACCCGGCGGCTGATCGAGGACGTCGTACGGCGCGGCACCGCCAGACCCGCGCTGCGCAGACGGCTCGGCGAGCTGACCGACCGGGAGACCGACACGCTCCGGCAGGTCGCCCGGGGCCTGTCCAACGCCGAGATCGCGGCCGAGCTGGTGGTCAGCGAGCACACGGTGAAGACTCATGTGAGCAATCTGCTGGCCAAGCTCGGCCTGCGGGACCGGGCCCAGGCGGTCGTGTTCGCCTACGAGTCGGGCCTCGCCGTCGCCGGCTCCGAGTAGGCCTCCGAATAGACCAAGGCCCACACCCGAACCTCACTCCTGCGAGCGACCACGGATTCACCGCGCGGACCGATCCGGTCCTGCGCCCTCCCCGGCGAGGCTCTACCCGAAGCCTTCGCAAAGGAGATCTCGATGTTCCGCGTTCCCACCGTTCTCGCCGTGGCCGGGGCGGCTCTCGCGCTGACCGCCAGCGCCGCGTGCGGCGCGGCGGCCGATAAAGCCGCGCCCGGCGGCACCGACGACGGTACGGCCTGCGTGACCCACACCTCGCTCGGCGCCGTCTCGGGCACGGCGGCGGACGGCCTGTGCGCCTTCCGTGGCATCCCGTACGCCGAACCGCCCGTCGGAGAGCACCGTTTCCGGCCGCCACAACCCGTGGGCCCGTGGCAGGGCACGCTCAAGGCCGTCGACGGCACCCGTGTCTGCCCCCAGGAGCGGGACGTGCTGACCGAGGACTACCCCGACGACAAGAAGGTCTACACCGACGAGGACTGCCTCTACCTCAACGTGTGGACACCGCGACCGGACCGCGCGAAGCGTCCCGTGATCGTGTTCATCCACGGTGGCGCGGCCAGGTACGGGACGAGCAACGAACCGCGCTACAGCGGGACCCACCTGGCCACCAGGGGTGACGCGGTGGTCGTCTCCCTCAACTACCGGCTCGGGGTGCTCGGCTGGACCGAGCTCGGCGGTCTCGACCCGGCCTACCGAGGCTCCGGCAACAACGGGCTGCGCGACCAGATGACCGCGCTGCGCTGGGTGAAGGAGCACGTGGCCGACTTCGGCGGCGACCCGGCGAACGTCACCGTGGTCGGTGAGTCCGCGGGCGCCGCCTCGATCAGCGCGATGCTCGCCACCGACCACCCGGAGAAGCTGTTCCGCCGGGCCGTCCTGCAGAGCGGCAACGAGGCCTTCGTGCACACCACGGCGTTCCAGGGCAAGCTCGCCGCGGCCTTCCCCGTGCGTGACATCGCCAAGCTGAAGGCCATGTCCGTGGAGGAGGTGCTCAAGGTGCAGGAGAAGGCCGTGTCCACCCTGCCCGGCGCGGCGGGCGGCGCGCTGTACTTCGGCGCCTACGTCGACGGGACGCTGGTCCGCGACTCGGTGATCAAGCGTGTCGCGGCTGGAAACGCGCGCGGGATCGATCTCCTCGTCGGCAGCGACCGCGACGAGATCAACTTCTTCGGCCAGTTCGCCCCGGAGGGGCTGAGCGGTCTCGCCCGGCAGTACGAGGCGTTCTTCCCGAAGGAGCTCGCGGACCAGCGTGAGCGGATGACCGCGATCTACCGCAAGGACAGGACACGCCAGGAGGCGGCCCTGGCGATGTTCACCGACCAGGGCATCCGGGTGCCCCTCATCAGGCTCGCCGAGGCGCAGAACCGCTGGCGTCCCACCTACGTGTTCCAGTTCGACTGGGCGCCCCCGAAGGGGGTCGGCGCGGTGCACACGATCGAGTTGCCCTTCATGTTCGGCACCCTGCGCTTCGCCGGCATCCAGGGCGGGCAGGAGGCGCTGCGGACCGACCGGGCACGGCTGACGACGCTGTCGAACCAGATGGTCGACGCCTGGACCTCCTTCGCCCGCACCGGGGACCCCAGTGCGCGCCGTACGGTCTCCAGGCCCGCGTGGCCCGCCTACCGCACCCCGCGACGTGCCACGATGATCTGGGACATCCCCGCCAAGGTGGCCGACGACCCCCGGGGGAACGAACGCGCCCTGTGGGACAAGCTGTCGTTCAACGGCCTCGACCTTTAGATCAAGGGGATCGTCGTCGGCGCCGCACCCCTGGTAGACCGGCAAGGCGGCGAACGCGGCACGCAGGTCGGCCAGGTCGTGGCGCCGACACCGAGCAGGGCGGGCCAGAACCGTCACAGGTGAGGAACCGGCAAGATTCTCAGCGGCCTTCCAGAGGTCCGCCCTCCCCCGAAACCCCACCCGTTTTCAAAAAAAACGACGCACCAAAATACGCGACCACCGTGAAAGCGTTTTCCGAATTCGGCCGACCGGAAAAGGAGGGCGAAACATCAAAATATTCGTTCTCCCAGATTTAAACGAAACGCCATTGTCGGCATGCCGACGCCGCTCGTAGTGTCGTTTCGGAAAGGAAAGCCGTCAACGAAGGGAAAACAGCAATGAAACAGCAGGCCCCCACAGGGCGGCAATCTCGTCGCCGGATCGCCGCCGCCGTACTCGCCGCCTGCTCGGCTCTCGCGGTGATCGCCACGCCGGGCGCCGCCGACGCGAGCCAGGTGAGCGGCTCAGCCTCCCTCCTGGCCAACCAGGACGGCATATGCACGAGCGAGATCTGCTTCGCCGCCGCCAGCATCGGCAACCAGAGCATTTCCGACTTCGCCGTCGACGACCCCAACCTCAACGACAACGTATACATTTCTCCTGGACTTAATCGGGGGCTTAGGGTCGGCAATAGCGCCAAGTGGGTATGGAATGGCAACCCGAGCAGGTACGCCATCATCTGCACCGACATCAACTACCGAGGAAACTGCGCGAGTGTTGCCCCCAACTCCGGCGGCCCACTGTCATTCACCTACGCCAACGACGTAGAGTCGGTGCGCTGGGAATAATTAAAATTCACACACCTCGTTCATGTATGTCACACGAGACGGCCGGGCGGCGGCGAACCCGCCGCCTGGCCACCGCGAGCATCGTCTCGCCGCGGCGGCCGGGGCCGGCACGGCCAGGCGCTCCCCCGCGAGGTCAGACCTCTCGCCGCGTGGCGTGGCGCTTCCCGGCGAGGGCGGCCCAAAGCGCCAGGTAATCTGACACTCCCCTGGTAGTTTGCTCAGCAGCCCGCTCACCGGTCCAGGACGACGACGGGATCACCCACCCGGACGCCGCCCAGCGTGCGCGGCACGCCGGTCCGTCCGAAGAGGATCCGCCGCTCGACGTTCCGGAACCCGGCCAGCGCGCGGAGCGGCTCCCGTCCCCTCACCCCCGTCGCCTGGTCCACGTTGACGATCATGCATCGCCCGCAGGACCTCACCAGGTCGACCTCGACCTCGCCGATCCGCAGCCGCCGCGCCCTGTCCTCCCCGAACGGCCCATCCCAGCCGGAGACGACGATGTTCGGCCGGAAGCGGTTCATCGGCACGGGCTCGGGCAGCCTCGTGTTCAGCTCGGCCAGCGACTCGGGGGAGGTGACGAGCAGCGGGAGGGTGTCGGCGTATCCCACCTCCCCCGTCGCGTAACGCGGGTCGAGCGGGCGGACGTGGTCGTCGGGGAAGCACACCAGGCGGCACGCGGTGCCGAGCACGGCGGAGAACCAGTCGGCGGCGGCGTCGCCCTGGTCGACGCCGCGGGAGGGGGCGCGGAAGAGGGTGATGTCCCGCGCCTCGCCGTCCCGCCGTACGTCGTGCACGAGTGGGGTCGCGACGACGGCCGGATCAACGGGTTCGACCCGGAGCTTCCAGCCGTCGTAGACCGGCCTCAGGAGCGCCAGCCTCGGGATCTCCCGCTGGGACAGGTGCCTGCCGTCCGGGGTGACCAGCATGAGCTCGCGGTCGTGCCGTATGCCGCGTGGGGTGATCTCGGCCTCCCGCAACGTGGTGCCGCCGCCGCTCTTGAGCGGGTAGACGTTCAGCTCCGTCACGATCACGCGGGCCTCCGCGCGAACACCGGCTCCGTCACCATCACACAGGCCTCCGCGCGGACACGCGGCGCCGTGACGGCCCACGCCGTACCGGCCTGACCGCACGGGGCTCGACCGTCCAGGGCCCGGCTGCCGGGGGAATGTCTCCCCGAGGCGGGGCCGGGGCGCAAACCGTGGTTCTCATGGCGGCGACCCTATGTGCGCCCGTGAACGATCAGAAGGTTTCGAGACCTAATCTCCCATAAGAATGTCAGATTTTGTCCTCCGGGGCCTGACCGCCGACGGCGGACAGCTCGGCCACCTCCCCGGCGCTCAGCCGGAGCCCGGCCGCCGCCACGTTCTCGGCCAGGTGCGCCGGTGAGGCGGTGCCCGGGATGGCCAGCATCACCGGTGAGCGGGCGAGCAGCCACGCGAGCACGACCTGCGCGACCGTGGCGTCGTGCCGCTCCGCGATCCGCCTGATCCGCTCGTCGTCCGGCAGCCCGGTTCCGCCCAGCGGGAAGAACGGCACGTACGCGATGCCCTCCCGCTCACACTCGGCGAGCAGGTCGGCGTCCTGCTGCCGCAGCAGGTGGAAGTGGTTCTGCACCGCGGCCACCGGGGCGATGGCCCGCGCCTCCGCGAGCTGCGCCCTCGACACGTTGCTGAGCCCGAGATGCCGGATGAGTCCCCGCTCCCGCAGGGCGGCCAGCGCGGCGAACCGCTCCCCGATCGGCTCGTCCGTCGTCTCGAACCCGCCGACCCGCAGATAGACCAGGTCGAGGCGGTCTTGCCCGAGCTCACGGAGGTTCTGCTCGACCGCTGGGCGCAGATCCTCGGGGCCCGCCTCGGGCAGCCACCCCTCCGGCCCGCGCCGGGGGCCGACCTTGGTGGCGATCACCAGGTTCGGGGGATAGGGACGCAGCGCCGTACGGATCAGCTCATTGGCCGCGAGGTCCCCGTAGAAGTAGAACGCCGCGGTGTCGATGTGGTCGACGCCGAGCTCGACCGCCCCGCGCAACACCGCCAGCGCGGTGTCCCGGTCCCCCGCCGGGCCGTCCAAGCCCCGTGCGGGCAGCCGCATCGCCCCGAACCCGATGCGGGCGACACGCGTCTCGCCTCCCAGCGTCCAGTGTCCGGCCTCGTCGATCTGTGTGTGCGTCATGCCCCAACCCTGCGCCCCCGCCGTCCGCGTGGCGAGGCGGTGGCAGCAAGCTGCCATCGCGCCCACGCGTGGAAAGGCCACGACGACGACCGAGGCGAGGAGCGGTGGGAAGACCATCCGCCCTGTGGGGCGAGGCACCGTTCCGCCGCGCATGACACGTTTTGCCACCCACCACGCGGGACCGCACACTTGAGGCGATGACTGTTGATCCGGACCGGAACGTGACCCTGCGCGGCGAGCGGGAGCTGGTCGAGCGCGCCGGCCATCTGCTCCTGAGCGCCGAGCGGGAATTCGTCTGCGCTGCCGGGGATCTGAAGACCTGGAGCATGCCCGGCCTGCGCGCGCGGATCGCCGGGGCCAGGCACCGTACGGCACCGCCCCTGACCGTCCGCAAGCTCTTCAACCCGCAGGTCCTCGACGACGAGGAGTCGCGACGGCATCTCGCCGAGGTGGCCGCCCGCGGCGCCCAGGTGCGGATCTGCACGACCGGCCTGCCGCACGAGACGATCCTCGTCGACGGCCGGATCGCGATCCTCGCCGGACCGCTCGTAGGCGGCGTCCGCGGCTACACCGTGGTCCGCTCCCCCGACGTGGTCAGGAGTGTGGGCTCGCTGTTCCTGGCCGCCTGGGACGCCGCAACCGAGCTGGCCGAGTTCCGCCGCACCCACCCGCCCGTGCTCGGCCAGGAGAGCCGACGCGTCCTGGCCATGCTCGGCGCGGGCCACAAGGACGAGGCCGCGGCGCGCGAGCTCGGCCTGTCGTTGCGCACCTACCGCCGCCGGGTCGCCGAGCTGATGAAACTGCTCGACGCCGGGTCCCGGTTCGAGGCGGGCCTGCGCGCCCGCGAACTCGGCCTGACCGGCTGACACCCGGCCTCCCTCGCGAGGCGATCCGGCATAGATGATCTCGTGCCGATGGGAACGTACGCGGATCCGCGTACGGCGAAGCCTCCGGTGAGCGGATGTCCCGGCGCGGCCGTCCGGCCAGACTCGGCGCATGCTGACCCTCCTCGTCCGTGCTTTCCGCATGCCGGACCTCAGGAAGAAGATGATCTTCACGCTGGCGATGATCGCGCTGTTCCGGTTCGGGCAGATCCTGCCCGCGCCCGGCGTGAACGTCGCCGCGGTACAGGAGTGCCTGAGCAGAACCCACGGCGGCCTCGTCGACATGCTGCAGTTGTTCAGCGGCGGGGCGATGCTGAAGTTGTCGGTGTTCGCCCTCGGGATCATGCCGTACATCACCGCGGGCATCGTGATCCAGCTGCTCGCCGTGACGATCCCGCGTCTGGAGGCACTCAGGAAGGAAGGACGGCAGGGGCAGGCGAAGATCACCCAGTACACGAGATACCTGACGGTGGCGCTGGCCGTACCCCATGCCGCCACGATCGTCTCGCTGGCCCGCGCGGGCCAGATCTTCCCCACCTGTGACCGGCAGCTGCTGCGCGACCAGAGCCTGATGACGACCGTGGTGATCGTGCTCACCCTGGTCGCGGGGACGTCCGTGATCATGTGGCTGGGCGAGCTGATCACCGATCGGGGGATCGGGAACGGCATGTCCATTCTGATCTTCGCCCAGGTGGTCGCCGTGTTCCCCTCGTACCTGTCGAACATCTTCGTGGTCAGCCCGTTCGCGCTGGCGACGATGCTGGTCACGGGGGTCTTCCTGGTCGCGGCCGTGGTGTTCATCGAGCAGGCGCAGCGACGGATCCCGGTCCAGTACGCCAAGCGGACGGTCGGGCGCAAGGTGTACGGCGGGACCTCGACCTACCTTCCGCTGAAGGTCAACCAGGCCGGGATCGTCCCCGTCATCTTCACCTCGTCGCTGCTCCTCCTGCCGCAGTTGGTGACACAGCTGGCGGGAGGCACGGGTCCCGTCGCGGACTGGATCGCCCGCTATCTCGTGTCGGGCGACCACCCCGTCTACATCACGGCCTACCTCCTGCTGATCGTGGCCTTCACCTACTTCTACGTGGCGATCACCTTCAACCCGGACGAGGTCGCCGACAACATGAAGCAGTTCTCGGGGTTCGTGCCCGGCATCCGGCCGGGACGGCCGACAGCGGCCTACCTCGGCTTCGTGCTCTCCCGGCTGACCGCGCCCGGAGCGCTCTATCTCGGCGCGCTGTCGCTGCTCCCGATCATCGCGTTCATGCTGCTGCACGATCCGGGGACCCAGCAGAACTTCCCGTTCGGCGGGACGACCATCCTCATCATGGTCGGGGTTGGGCTGGACACGGTGAAGCAGATCGAGGCGCAGCTGGAGCAGCGCACCTACACGGGCTTCCTCAAGAAGCTCAAGAAGGAGCCGTCAGCCCGGACCTGACCGCGAAGACGACCAGCTGGGCACGGTCGCGGGCGCGCAGCTTGACCATGGCCCGGCTGACGTGGGTGCGGACGGTCTCGGGGCTGATGACCAGCTCGGCGGCGATCTCGTCGTTCGACCGGCCGGTGGCGACCCAGGCGACCATCTCGCGCTCCCGGGGCGTGAGGGTGTCGAGCCCCTCGACCGGGGCGGTGTCGTGACGGCCGAACAGCCCGATGACCTTCCTGGTGACGGAAGGGGAGAGCAGGGCCTCCCCCGAGGCGACGACCCTGATCGCGCGGGTGAGCTCCTCGGGCGCGCTGTCCTTGAGGACGAACCCGCTGGCCCCCGCCTGGAGGGCGGCGAAGACGTAGTGATCGACCTCGAAGGTGGTGACGACGACCACCCGGGTCGCGGCGAGCACGGGGTCGGCGGCGATGGCTCGCAACGTGTCGATGCCGTCCATGCCCGGCATGCGGATGTCCAGCAGGAGGACGTCGGGATGTGTTTCGCCCAGCAGGCGCAGGGCCCCGGCGCCGTCGGCCGCCTCGCCCGCGAACTCCAGGTCGGGCTCGCGGTCGATGAGCGCCCTGAGCCCCATCCGCATGACGGCCTGGTCGTCGGCGAGCGCCACACGGATCGGGCCCGTGGGAGGCACCACTCGGATCGGGTCCGCGGGAGAGGTCATACGGCGTCCGCCGGGAACCTGGCCACGACGCGGAAGCCACCGTCCTCGCGCGGGCCCGCGCTGAACGAGCCACCGGCCTCCGTCACCCTGGCGCGCATCCCGGCCAGCCCCCGCCCCTCGGCCGCCGGAGACAACTGTCCCCCGGTCGCCCCGGGCGACCCGCCTCCCCCGTCCGCGACCTCGAGGACGAGCGCGCCCGGCTCGTTGGCGACGCGGACCGAGGCCTCCGTCGGGCCCGCGTGGCGCAGGACGTTGGTCAGCGACTCGCGCACGACCCGGTAGACCACGCCCTCGAGATGCGCGGGGATGTACGGCTCCGCGGGCTCGACGTCGACGGGCAGCCCCGCCGCGCGCACCCCGGCGATCAGACCGGGCAGGTCGGGCCCGGGAACCCTCGGGTCGATGAGGTCGAGTGCGGAACGGAGCTGGCTGAGCGCCTGCATGCTGGTCGAGCGAATTGCCTCCAGCGACTCGCGGACCTGGTCGGGACGCTCGTCGAGCATCAACAGCGCGACCCCGGCCTGCATGGCGACGGTCGCGAGACCGTGTCCCGCCGCGTCGTGCACCTCCCCGGCGATGCGCGCCCGTTCCAGGGCGATCAGCTCCTGCACACTCACCGCCGCCTGCGCGGACCCGGCGACCGCCCCCGGGGACGCGCCGGACACCCATGCGACTCCGGTGACCGCCTCCGGGCACATGCTCTCCGCCCGCGCGGCTTCGGTGGCCGGGTCGCGGCGAACGGCCTCTTCCGTGCTCTCTGCCGACGGCCGTACCGGCTTCACGAGCAGCGCCGAGCGGGCGGCGGGCGCCGCGGCGAGAGTCCAGTCCGCGGAGGCGGCCGTGCCCGGCCCCTGCCCCGCGGGAATGCCTCCGTCGAGAACCCGCCCGGCGCAGACGCCCGTGGCCGGGGACCCCGTGGCTGCGGGCTGAACGCCTGTGGCAGGAGGCTGGACCCCCGTGGTCAGGGGCTGGCCCGCTCCACCGCGGGCCTGGACGAGACTGTTGGACGGCCATGGGATCGCCAGCCAGCCGACCCATGCCAGCATGAGGATGACCGGCAGGTCACGCAGCCGCCCCAGGCGGGACAACGCCGTCGCAGCCGCCGCGAGGGAGCTGCGCGGGCGGCTGTCCTGAGGCGTGTGCTCGGTCACCGTCCTCCCTCAGAACAGGCTCATGTGCTCCGATCCTAGCCAGTGCCGAGCCGTTCCGCCCGAGTCGGCCGGGCGTTCGAGCCGCTCTCCCCTCACCGGTCGGTCCGTCGGTTCCGTGCCCCACGGGCGTCCGTGCGACGGAGTGTCCGGCCGGATTCCCGACCGGACAGCCGTGCCTCAGGGGCGTCCGGCTCCTGGGATGCCGGACGCCCGCGGACGGTCGGTGCCGGAACCGCTCCCGGCTACCGCGAAATCAGCTCACGCGCGTGCCCAGAGCGCCGGAACGTTGGGCGGCTCCCATCCGGGCAGCGCGGTGTGCGTCTGGAGGCACTTGTAGGTGGCGCCGCTGTAGAGGACCTGGGCACCCGCCTGGTAGACGGTGCCCGCGGTCCAGTTCCCGACGGGCTGGGTGGGGGTCGTCGTCGGCGTCACGGTCGGGGTCGGGGTGGGCGTCACCGTGGGGGTCGGGGTGGGCGTCACGGTGGGCGTCGGGTTGGAGGTGGGAGTGGGAGTGGGGTTGCTCCCGCCGGCCTGGAGGTCGACGCAGTTGTAGAAGGCCATCTGGGTGTCGGCGATGTTCCAGATGGCGAGCAGCTTGATACGGCCGGTCCTGCCGCCCAGGCTCACCACGTGCGAGACCGTTGAGCCCGGCACCTTACCGCGGTCGTCGAACACCGCGATGCGGGTGCCGCCGACGAAGTACTCCCACGTGCTGGTGGAGTGACGGGCCTCGATCCGCCAGTTGAAGGTGATCGTGTCACCGACGTTGGTGACCGGCCATGCCTTGCTGTCGTCGTCGAGCGGGGACCAGCGGGCGTCGCCGCCACTGCAGTTCCGCTGCCCCTTGACGCCCTCGACGCTGGCCGGCTCCCAGATGATCTGGCCACAGTTGGAGACCTTCCCCTGGGCGCAGAGAGCCTGCCTGCTGGGAGGGGAGGTGATGTAACCGTGCGCCAAGGCGGGCGAGGCGACGAACACCACGGACGCGACGGCGAGAACCACCGCCGCTAAGACCCTGAACAATCTTCGCATGTCGTACTTCCTTTGCTAGGGGGGTAAATCAAATATAAAAGAAAGTTTCCTAACAGTAAATGCCGTAGTCATCATCACTCGCTGCCGTTGTCAGACACGGCGTGCCACCCACGGACCCGACAGGAGTCCCCGAGAGTCCTTCAGAAGGCTCCTGACCTGCCACATGACCAGGAGGCCCAGGCGGCCCGGCGGACGAGCCCGCGACGATCCCCAGCGACGGAGAACTCGGCCTCGCCCCTCCGGCGGGCACCTCCGGAGACATGCACGACGAGGGCCCGTTCGTCCCCTCCCTCTGCGCCCCTCCCCCGCCCACGACTCGCGGCGAACCGGGCGTCCCGCAGCCTGGGACCCGGAAACGTCGAGCACACCCGGCCCCGGAGTCCCGCCCCGAACACCTCTCGGAATCCACCTGCTCGACCGCTCGCCTGAGAGCGTGCTCCGGGAACGGACCGAAGCCCCGGCGGGGCGTGGAAAACCCGCCGCGCCCGGTTCTGGGAGTGGAATGCCTGAAAGAACATGAGTCCCGCGATCTCGGCACGCTTCACGGAAGTCGACGTCCGGGCCGGAACACGCACTCCGCGCCACCACACCTCGAGCGCGCCGAAGTCGTCACACCACGCCGACCGCGTGACCGAGCCGCGACGATCAGCCCGCTCGCCGGATCGTCCGCCCCCACCGGCCCCGCCGACCCGATCGGGGAATACCGGAAATCCGGCTACCCGATTTTAGTACACGTCATTTTTATGAATTGCACCTAAAATGTCACCCGCAATTATTTCGTCAACTCCTTGTTTCGAGTTCGTGGCCATCGCATCATATTTTGAGAGCGTTCTTTGTCCGCCCTTCGGCGAGGAGACGGTGATGACGGGCGTGGAAAAGGTGTTCGATGTCGGCCCCTCGGGCATCGAGGTGGCGTACGAGCGCTTCGGTGACCGCCAGGCGCCGCCCGTGCTGCTGGTGATGGGCGCGGGCGCGCAGCTGCTCGCCTGGCACGAGGACCTCTGCGCCGAGCTCGTCGCGCACGGCCTGCAGGTGATCCGGTTCGACAACCGCGACGCCGGCCTGTCGTCGCACTTCCCCGACGCGCCGGCGCCCGACCTGCCTGCGGCGCTCGCGGGCGACACGTCCTCCGCGTCCTACACCCTGTCGGACATGGCGGCGGACACCGTCGGCCTGCTCGACGCGCTCGGGCTGGACAGCGCCCACATCGTCGGCGCCTCGCTGGGAGGCGCGATCGGCCAGACGATCGCGATCGAGCATCCCGGCCGGATCCGGTCGCTGACCTCGATAATGTCCAGCACGGGTGACCGCTCCGTGGGCCAGCCGAGACCCGAGACGCTGGCCATGCTGATGGGGGCGCCTAACGAGAGCCGCCAGGACGTGATCGACTGGTGGGTCACGGCCTTCCGGTCGGTCGGATCACCCGGTTTCGAGAGCGACGAAGCCGAGCTGCGCGAATATGTCGGGCGCGCCTACGATCGAGCCCACGATCCGCTCGGCTTCGCCCGCCAGGCCGTCGCGGTCATCGCCTCGGGAGACCGGACCGCGCGGCTTCGGTCGGTTGACGTGCCCACACTGGTGCTCCACGGCGCCGACGATCTCATGTGTGACGTCAGCGGTGGGCGGGCGACCGCGGAGGCCATCCCGGATGCCGAGCTCGTGGTGATCGACGGCATGGGTCACAACCTGCCCCGCGCGTTGTGGCCCGAGGTCGCCTCACGGATCGCCGACCTCGTCAAACGCGCCGAGACGGCTCCCAGGGGCGGCGAGATCGAATCCCCGCGGTAGCCGGTCCGCGTAGTAACCGCCGGCCCCCTCCACCCCCGATGTTTTCTCCTCCCGGAGAACCAGAAGTGCTTTCTCCTCCCGGAGAACCGAAGATCGGCGATCGCCGTACTCGGGTTCACCCGCTTTACGGCAGGGCTCCAGGGAGTTTCCGAGCGGACCGGAATCGCCGTCGCCCGTACGGCCCGGCACCGGCGACGGCCGGGTCCCGCAAGAGGCGGCTCCCTCCGACGTCCCCTGGTTATCCTCGGTAACGGATGCTGATGGCGGCCCGGAGGTGAAGTCATGACGGAACGCAAACCATCTGGAGTCAGTTTCGAGACGTGGATCGACCGGCAGATTCGTGAGGCCACGGAGCGCGGGGAGTTCGACGACCTGCCCGGCACGGGGAAACCCCTCCCCGGTGAGGGCAGGCCGTACGACGAGATGTGGTGGATCAAACAGAAGATGCAGGCGGAGAACCTGTCGTTCCCGCTGCCGGGGACGCTCGCGTTGCGCAAGGAGGCAGAGGAGTGCCGCGCGGCGGCGGTCGACGCGCGGAGCGAGGCGGAGGTGCGCAGGATCGTCGACGGCGTCAACGAGAAGATCCGCGAGAGCTACGGAAAGCCCCTGTCGGGACCACCGCTCTTCCAGCCGCTCTTGGACGTCGAGGAGGTCCTCGGCGACTGGCGGGCCCGCCATCCCGCCGAGGAGAAGCCCGCCCCGGAACCACCACCCAGGAAACGCTCCTTCCTCCAGCGAATCCGGCACCACTGAGCCGTCACCTCGGGAGCGACATCATGGATGTCAGCGGGTGTCAGGGGGGCAGGGGGCAGGGGGTACAGCCCGGCGAACCCCGGCGCGCGACCGTGACGGACGCGCGGTCAGTAGTAGTAGGGGAACGGCTCCCAGTTGGGGGGACGCTTCTCCAGGAACGCGTCGCGGCCTTCGACGGCCTCATCGGTCATGTACGCCAGGCGGGTCGCCTCACCGGCGAACACCTGCTGGCCGACCAGGCCGTCGTCAACCAGGTTGAAGGCGAACTTGAGCATCCGCTGGGCCTGGGGCGACTTGCCAATGATCTTCCACCCCCAGTCCAGGGCGGTGGCCTCGAGCTCCGCGTGTGGCACGACCCGGTTGACCGCGCCCATGGCGTGCATCTGGTCCGCGGTGTACTCCTCGCCGAGGAAGAAGATCTCCCGGGCGAACTTCTGTCCCGTCATGCGCGCCAGATAGGCCGAGCCGTACCCGGCGTCGAACGACCCCACGTCGGCGTCCGTCTGCTTGAAGCGAGCGTGTTCGGCGGAGGCCAGGGTGAGATCGCACACCACGTGGAGGGAGTGCCCGCCTCCGGCGGCCCAGCCGGGCACGACCGCGATGACGACCTTCGGCATCGTGCGGATGAGCCGTTGCACCTCGAGGATGTGCAGCCTGCCCGCCCGTGCCGGGTCGATCGTTTCGGACGTCTCGCCACTCGCGTACTGATAGCCGGAGCGCCCGCGGATGCGCTGGTCACCACCCGAGCAGAAGGCCCAGCCACCGTCCTTGGGGGACGGTCCGTTGCCGGTGAGCAGGACACATCCCACGTCGGAACTCATCCGTGCGTGGTCGAGCGCCCGATAGAGCTCGTCAACGGTGTGGGGCCGGAAGGCGTTGCGAACCTCGGGCCGGTCGAACGCGATGCGCACGATGCGCTTACCACCGCGTGCCTCCGCCGAACGGTGGTAGGTGATGTCGGTGAAACCGAACCCCGTGACCTCACTCCACTCGAGTGGATCGAACAGCTCGGAAACATTGACGTCTGCCACGAATAGTCATCCCCAATCATGCCGGCCAGGTCGCCGTATCCACAACATCAAAGACTTTCCCTGAAAGTCACTCTTCGTCTTCGTGACGCGATCCGAGAAACATCTGAACGCCCCGTGTCGGATCGGGATGCCGGTAGACATTGGCGAGCAGGGTCAGCTCTTTTCCTGTGTCGATGTCTCGGACCCTCATGTACGGCGTGTGCCTGCCCATCAGGATCTCCTGCCGTCGCCACATTTCCATGAAATCCGGCAACTTGGATAGTTCTTCAAGGAGACTCAAGAATACTGGGTCATTGCCCCGCTGAACCATGTGCGTGCGCAGCCAGGCAACCGTCAGACGCGCTTCGACCTCCCATTCGACCATTATCGTACGGGACTCGGGAGCGGTGAAAAACCAGATCAGCACATTGCCGGCTCGGCTGAGTCCGCGAAAGATCCGGTTGTACTCGCGATTTCCGTGCAGCACCCACCAGGCCTCGTCCACCCACGCCGACAGATTGGGGCAGAGCGCCTCGATGTGCTTGCGCTCCTCGGTGGTCACCTCAGGACATGGCCGCGGGACGGCATCGGGCGCCGACCTGGCCTGCGCGCACGCGACCAGGTCGTGGAGATGCTGTCTGACCACGGCGTTGACCCCGAGGGCATCGGCGAGCTGGTCGACGACCTCCGGCGATGGATGCGTATTGCGTTCCTGCTCAAGCTTGGTCAGATAACTCTGGCTGATTCCCGTCGCGATGGCCAGCTTCTCCCGGCTGGACGGCTGACGGGAGGTCGGCGGCCCAGGGGAGAATCCCGGTGTCGTCCTGGACAACCTCAGGTGGCGCACATAGTCCCCGAACGAGGGAGCTTCAACGCTCGTCACGCTGATGGACCCTATCAACCACAGTCAACAAAGGTGCAATCTGCCTTATAACCGTATGACTACAACATAGCGCCCTATTTGATCATTAGCCTACATAGCACCACCTTCCACTGCACACCAGCCGAGGCCACCGAGGTACGGCCGCCGCCCAGCCGTACCTCCCATGGAGGATAATGCGCGCCCCCTGGCCGACGAGAGTTCGCCGAAGGCGATTAATCGCACAGCGACCTCTCATGCACCTGGATTGAATTTCACGTATTTTCGGCGACTTATATCCCGCAGCAGCATCCCGTGGAGCAGACACACGATCCACCAAGGCGCCCGAAAGGCGATCGCCGACGTGGACCGCACGACGGTGCCGATGACGTTTGCGATTCGGGATATCTCATAGACCGCTCACCCATCCCAGACGGTATCGGTACCGGTTCGATCGACACACACCGGGAGTCGGCCGGAGCGGAAGGAGCGGCGACCGCGCACCGCCCGCGATCACCCCCGGCGACCCGCAGGCCGCGAACACGACGACCCGGCCGATCCTCGCCGAAGGTCAACTGACAGTGAGAGTGCTATCCCTGCCATGGGTATCCCTGTTATGAGTGACACTGTAAATCCCCCTTGTGATAAGTCTTACCCGATTGTAAGAATTCTCGTGATGCCGTCGGCCGGGCTTTGACCGACAGCTTTTCCAAAGGGCGGATTCAACAGGGGCGCGCCCTGCGGACGAGGCGGAAGGCAAGGTGAACCGTAGGGGGTGTGGCCATCGGCAGGCAGCCGAGAGGTTCCGGCGTGCGCACGAGCTGTTTCTGACGCCGGGACGCGGTCGTGCCGTTTCGATGTTCGGGTTGCCCCCGGGGGGCGGGCACCCGAGGAAAGGCCGGCATGCCGGAAGACGGCGAGCCTTTGTATGACGACGGACAGACGGCAAGATCGCCCAATATCTCGCAGGCTTTTTCGTGACGGGGGTATATGTTTCCACGGCGCCGTTTCGCTCATCACTCCGAAGCATCGCCGGACACCTCAGAAAAGCCGGACGCCGCAGAAAAACCGGAACCCGCCGAAGCGGGAGGAGCCTCTCCTTGAGCCCCTCCCGAAGCCGCTCACGGCCGCCGGTGCCCGGCGGTTCTGAGAACCGGCCGCGCGGGCACGGGCGGCCGCGTGGTCAGATGATCCTCGTTATCGCGGTTCCGTGAAGGCGAGCGCTCGCGCCGGGTTCTCGACCATGATCGTGTGGATGGCCTCCTCGCTCACTCCGAGGCGGCGCAGGGTGGGCAGGAAATAGCGCGGGATGTAGTCGTACCCCTTGCCGCCGTACCTCTTGAGCTGGATCTTCTGACACACATCGTGGCCAAGCACGATCTGGCCCGCGTAACCCCGTTCGATCAGGTCCGCGACGCCCCGGACGACCTTGTGGTCGCTCGTGAGGACGAGGTGGCCCCACGGGCTCCCGGGCGAGGCCAGGAAGTCGAGCTCCACGAAGACCCCGCGCGCGAGGAGACGGTCGGCGAAGGACGCATCCGACAGGACGTCCATGCCGTGTCCCATGACGATGTTCGACGGGACGACGCCCTCCTCCTCGAGGATGTCGAGCACCTGGAACTTCTCCTCACCGACGCCGCCGAAGTGGAAGGTGATGGGGGCGCCCGTGATCCTGCTCGCGCGCCCGCTCGCGCGCACGCTCTTGAGCTCGTTGTCGGTCAACGGCACCGACTCCGCGCCGACCTCACCGATGATGCCCGAGCGGATGCCGGTTTCGCCGACCCCGATCGCGATGTCGCGCACGATGACGTCGGTGAGTTCGTCGACGCTGCGCTCGTCCATGTCCACCGGGTGGAAGGTCGGGGTGTACCAGCCTCCGCCCATGACGATGTTGAGCCCGCTCGCGTGGGAAAGCCGAAGGAGCGACTCGGGATCTCTCCCCAGGCCGATGGGAGAGACCTCGACCATGGTGCCCCCTCCGTTGTGAGCGAAGGCGAGCACCTCCGGGAGCATCTCGTCGAAGTCACCCATCATGTCGTTGTCGGCGTTCGGGCCCCCATGGCGCGTACGCGCGAGGTTGGCGAGCGTGAGCGGCTCGGCGGCCTCGGGAGAATCCTCGCCCGGGCGGCGGAACCGCGGCGGACGCCGTAGGTCGACGAAGATGTGCTCGTGCATGAGCGTCTTCCCGAGCGTCGACGGGTCCACGGGACCCGTGACGGTGAGAGCCTTACCGGCGATGTTCGGGATCTCGAAGGGATAGCGGCTCACGAGTCTGCCTTCGGGGTCGGGATGGTGAGGAGTCGCTTCGGGTTCCGCACGGTGACGGACTCGATGAGGGCGTCGTCGGCTCCGAACATCCTCAGGTACGGGACGAATTGCTGAAGGATGAAGCCGTAGCCACCGCCGCCGTAGGCGAGAAGCTGGGACTTGGCGGAGACGTCCTGCGACAGGAGGATCCGCTCGGCGTGGCCCCGGCGGGCGAGCTCCAGCACGGCCGTGGCGACGTCCTGGTCGTCGGACACGTTCAGCGCCGAGGGCAGCCGGCCGAGCTGGTCGAACTGCACGAACACCCCGCGTTCAAGGAGCGGTTCGAGCTCGTCGGGGCGCGGGGAGAGGGCGTCGCAGTGCCCGACGGCGACGCGCGTGAGGTCCGCGCCCTCTGCGGCGAGCAGGTCGAGTACGCGCTGCTGGGTGGCGGGGTCACCGGAGCGGTCGAGCGAGATCGGGGCGCCCGTGGCCGCCGATGCCCGTGCCGCCGCGACGAGGACGGCGCGCTCGGCGGGCTCTTCCGGATCAAGCGCCGCGATCTCGCCGATGATGCCCGCGCGTACCCCGGCGACGCCCTCGGTGAGGTCCCGGACGATCTCTTCGGTGAGGCTCTCGACATCGCGGTCGGCGAGTCCTTCGACCCACGCCGGGTGGTACCACCCCGTACCCATGACGATGGTGAGGCCGGTCGTCTCGGAGATCCGGCGCAGGCCCGCCGGATCACGGCCGAGACCGATGCTCGTGACGTCCACCAGCGTGCCGCCACCGGCGAGCTTGAACGCGGCGGCCTCGTTCGCGGCGAGTTCCTCGTCACCGAGCAGCCAGTTGTCCCTGTTGGGCGCCCCCATGCTGACCTCGCCGAGCAGCTCCATCGTGAGCGGCGCCCGGTAGAGCTGAAGCCGGCTCGCCGCGGTGGGTCGGGTGCGCCCCACGGCCGCCCAGGACTCGGCTGTGTCGCCGGGCGTGGCGAAATCGCTCAGGAGATGCTCGTGGGGAAGGACCGCGCCGAGCGAGTTCGGGGCGACGTCACCGGTGACGGTGACGACCGTTTCCCGCGACGCGTGCGTGGCCGTCGGCGCGTGCGCCGCCCCTGCGGTCGAGTCGATAGTGGACACCCGGCCAACATAACATAGAGGATCGTATATGATCCATGGGGAACACCTCCGCGTTCTCCCCGCACCGAGCGCCCGGCAGGTCCGCTCTCCCCCGAGGCCGGTCGCGTGGAACGGCTCACCCGCCTGGAGGGCGCGACTCACCCGGGACGGCACCGCCGGACTGGGTGGCACGCGGTTTCGCGCGGACGTGCATCCGTTCGCCCTGCGGCCCGAACAGACTGAGAACCTCAACCCGCGCCTCCCCGGTGCTGCCGAACCAGTGCGGTAGCCGGGTGTCGAACTCCGCGGCCTCCCCCATCTTGAGCACGATGTCGTGCTCGGCGAGCACCAGCCGCAGCTTCCCGCTGAGCACGTACAGCCACTCGTAGCCCTCGTGCGTACGCGGCTCGGGTTCGCACCGATTGGCGTCGATGACCATCTTGAACGCCTGCAGCCCGCCGGGGTGCTGGGTCAGCGGCACGATCGTCGAGTCCCATTGCTTGATCGGCTTCAACCGCACCCGCGGGTCACCCACCGGCGGCGCGCCGACGAGTTCGTCGAGCGGCACCTGGTAAGCGCGCGCGAGCGGCAGCAACAACTCCAGGGTGGGCCTGCGCTCACCGGATTCGAGGCGGGACAGGGTGCTGACCGAGATGCCGCTGGTCTCCGCGAGCCGAGCCAGGGTGATCCCGTGCTCCTTGCGCAGCGCGCGCAGCCGTGGCCCGACAGAGGCCAGGACCATGGCGTCTTCATTTGCCATACCAGCAAGGTTACTTGCCGACAAGCGCGGGCCCGGCGACCCCTGAGCGCACGTGACGAGCGAGGGGAGATGTCCTCGCTCGGCACCGGCGTCACCGATGTCGACCTGCCGACGCCGGCACAGGTGTTCAGTCGTCGTGCTCGCCCAACCCACGATCGAAAAGCTTGCCGTTTCCTCTCCTACCTTTAACCGGGACTGCTACGTTAGATAACCGTCCGGTGACAATTCGTGTCCTATGGCGTGCCACGCTTCGACGGTCGCGCCGTGTGCGGGACAGCGGGCTGCAGGCAGGAGAAACGTAAGCATGGCGTTTCCCGGTGGTGGACGGTGAGCGCTTTCACCGACGGGCTGATGCTGCGGTTACACGCCCCCGGCGGCCTGCCCGACCTCCTGTTCCCCGCCGACGCGACCGGCCAGGCCCGGATCCGCCGGCTGGTCAGCACGCTCTACGACCTGCCGTCCGCCGCCGTCCACGATGTGCTGAAGGTCGAGGTGACCGCGGAGGAGTACCAGTGGCCCCTCTTCCGGCCGCGGCTGCTCGCCGGCACATGGATCCGCACCACGCCCGATCACGCGCGCACCGACGTGCAGTACGAGGGACGCGAGGCCGGTGCGGCGCCGGAGTGGATCGACCTCTCGCTGCAGGTGACGGCCACCGTGGTGCTCGAACTCGACGAGGGGCGGATCGAGTCGGTCGTCCTCGGTGACATCGGCGCGTACGCGACGCTGGCCGAGTTCCAGGCGAAGTTCCGTTACTTCGACCTCGCCGGGTACATGGCCCGCCACGGGCTCACCACCGTCGACGAGCTGCGCCGGGCCTACCGTCACCTGCTCGGCGAGATCAAGCTGGCCGCCCCGCCTCCGTTCGACCCGGCCGACCCGGCCAACCAGCGTCGGCTGCGGCTGGATCTGGCGGTGCTGATCCGCGAGGCGGTGGACGTCACCGAGGCGCTGCGCTCCGCCCGGCTGGTGTGCGACCTCGCCGAGCGCGCAGTAGGCGTCCGCCGCGCCCCTGACGACCTCGCCTCGCGCTCCCCCTTCGCGCCGGTGCTGCTCCTCCCCAAAGCGGCCGTGTCGGCTCACAGCACCCCGGAGGCCGAACTCCTGGACTTCTTCGCCTCGCAGGACGTCCTCGCGATCCCCGTACCGCCGTAGAGCATCCGGCCGCCGCAGACCCGCCACGTCTCAGCCGCAGAGGAGAACACCGTGCCGCCGCCCCAGAACCCCGCCCCCCACGAGGCGGACGCCCCCGAGGCCGACGCCTCTGACACGCACAGTCCCGAGGCCGACGCCCCTGACACGCACAGCCCCGAGACGGACGCGCCCGCCCGCGGACCGGCGGCCACCCGGCCGATGACGACCGCCGAACAGGAGGCGCTGCGCCGCAAGCTCCAGGACAAGTTCCACTGACCGTGCTGTCGGTGGGAAGGCGAAAGGCGAAGAAGAGACAATGGCCGTCCGGTACATCAACGTCAGATCCAAAGTGGACATGTTCTCCCCGGTGGTGCGCGCCACGGGGAACGTCGCCGTCATCGGTACCGCCACGGCGGGGACCGACAACAAGGTGGTCCCGGTGACCGATCCGTCGGTGGCCGCCAAGGAGTTCGGCCCGGCGACCCTGCCGGATCCGAACGATCCGAACCGCGTCAGGCCCAACTCCTCACTGACAGCGGCGCTGACGACGCTCTTCGGGCAGACCCCGGGCCCCGCTCAGGTCTGGGCGGTGAAGGCCGCCGGCACGGCACCGGGGGCCGTGGGCGACCCGACGACCGCGCTCGCCGCGATCGAGGAACTCGACGTGCAGTTCGTGGTGCTCGCGGCAACCCCGCTCGACGACACCTCCGGGGCCGACTCAGGCGCGATCGGCAAGCTGGCGCAGCACGTCACCCAGGTCTCCAACTTCGGTGGCGAGGGCAAGGAACGCATGGGCGTCGTCATGCTGGTCAAGGACGCCGACGACCCGGCGGTGGTCACCGGCAAGAGCAAGCTGGTGAGCAGCCGCATGATCTACATCGCCCACAGGAGCGATGACGACGCCGCGGCGGCGGTGGCGGGAACGATCGCCGGATATCCGCCGCACATCTCCGTGCTGCTCAAGCAGGTGGCCATCACCAGCGAGCCGTTCAGCGTCACCTCGATCGACAAGCTCAACAAGGGCGAGCAGTTCGGCGATCCGCCGCAGGGCAACGGGATCAACTGGCTGGCCCGCCCGGCGCTCATCCCAGGTGGAGGCGTCTACCTCGGCGAGGGATACACCGGAAATCCAGCCGACATGAAGTTCATCGACGTCCGGCGAACCGTCGACGACATCGCCTTCAAACTCAAGGCCCGGCTGATCCGGGGGATCGGCAACCTGCGGATCAGCCGCTCCGGGTTGCGTGCGCTGGTCGTGCAGATGGAGGCCGTCCTCGATCCGCTGGTCCGCGACGAGGTGATCGAGAGCTACTCGATCGACATCCCGGTGCTCGACCTGCTCGACGGCGACCCCGCCGCGCTCACCCCGGCCCAGCTGCAGATCATTCAGGACGCGCAGGCCGACCGGGTGGCCCAGATCCTGGTTTCGGTCGACTACGCCGGTGCCATCCACCGCCTCGCGCTGACCCTCAACTTCACCTAGGAGCGGGCATGCCCGACTGGAACACCCGGCTGGAGATCCGCCTCGGCAACACCGTGATCGCGCCGATCTCGCAGTTCACGCCCACCTTCAATGTGCCGCACACGGTCATCCACTCGATCGAGCAGGACAACCTGGGTTACGTCCGGCAGCCGCAGACCTTCACTTTCACCATGACGGTGCAGGCGATCGGCACCGCGGTCGCCGACCTGACCGAACTCGCCGTGAAGGGGAAGGAGTTCGAGATCACGGTGGCGGAGAAGAAGGGCACCGACTGGGCGTTCAAGGCGCTCAAGTTCAGCCGTTGCGTGATCACCTCCGCCAACCCCAGCAACGTGGTCATCGACGGCGCGCCGAGTGCCAGCTTCACCTGCATGTCACTGAGTCCCGGGATCGAGTCGTGACCGTGCGCGACGAGGCGGGTGACGAATCCGCGGGCGTCGAGGGGCTGTTCGTGATGCCTGCCTTCGAGGCCGGCGGCCGGGTCGACCGGACCGGGATCGCACTGGTGCACGAGGGCGAGTACATCGTCCCCGCCCCCGGCAGCGAGGCGGTGTTGTCACCGGCCGCCGTGACGGGCACGGCCGAGCGGGTGGTGTGGAGCTTCCCGGTTGAGGTCGAGGTGGTCGGCGAGCTGTCGGACGCACAGCTCGACGCGGTGGCCCGGCACGTGTTCGACGAGCTCGACGTCGCGCTGCGGCGGCAGGGGGGCGGCTGAGAACGATGGCGGACGTCGAGGTGCGCGTGCCGATCCGGATCCGGCTGGTGGGTGTCCCCACCGACGAGGACCTGGCGCGGCTGGAGGCGGCTGTGGCGCGGCTGGTCGCCCGGCGGATGGAGGAGGCCGAGCGAGCGCTGGCCGCCACGCGCTCGGCCGCGGCCGGCACCGGTCTCCCCGGCACGCCGTCCGGCGCCCACGGCACCCCGGCGGTCCGATACGAGCCCGCCCTCGACGTCACCCCGGACAGCCCCGACGGCGGCTACCGGATCATGTCCTACCAAGGGCCGCCGCGCCCGGTCCGGGTGCCGGTGGACAAGCGAGCCGCCGCCGGTCCTGCGGCCACCGGGCCACAGGCGCAGCAGGCCGCGCTGCGGCGCATCACCGGGCTGCTCTCCACCGGCATCCTCGACTGGGCGGTGACCGACACCGAGGCACGTGAGGCGCTGCGCGTCCTGCGCGGGCTCGCGCCCGAGGACCTGGTCGCCGTGGTGCAGGCGCTGCGGCTCAGCGGCAGGCTCGCCGTGCTCGGC
Organism: Streptosporangium sp. NPDC051023; assembly: GCF_040689595.1. Classification (NCBI taxonomy): domain Bacteria; kingdom Bacillati; phylum Actinomycetota; class Actinomycetes; order Streptosporangiales; family Streptosporangiaceae; genus Streptosporangium; species Streptosporangium sp. NPDC051023. Next base: position 179,236 of record NZ_JBFBCE010000004.1, read on the forward strand.
CAGGAGCTGCCCGCCGACGCCGACGACGACCTGATCGACCTCCAGCAGCGCCTGGACCCGCACTCCGGCTACCTGATGCCCGGCGACACCGTCCGGGTCGAGGTCCGCCTGGGCGCCGAGCTCCAGAACGCGGTCTCCCAGGACTACGTCCTGACCACCGCCGGGCTCGCTCTGCTCCTGCTCGACCGCCCACTGCCGGTCACCGGCCTCCTCCCGGCCGAGCTGCCCGACCGCATCGCCCGCGCGTACATCGACGCCGTGGTGTTCACCCGGCCGGAGGTGCGCGTCGCCGTCGTCGCCCGCGGATCGCGCTACGCCCCGCGGCACGGCCCCACCCGTGGGCTGTTCTGGTACACCTCGCACCCCGTGCGGCACTCGCCCGAGGAGCAGGCCCAGCTGGACAAGCGCCGTGAACTGCTCAGCTACATCTCCTGGGCGCGCGTCGACGATCCGCTCGGCCAGAACGCGTTCCACCGCTACCACACGTGGATCGAGAAGCATTACGGCACACCGGAGTTCCTGCGCCAGACCGGACCGGCCCTGTGGACCGCCTCGTTGAAGGAGGCGAGCGCACCGGTCCCCGTCTCGGTCCGCGGCCGGTTCCTGGAGCTGGCCGGCTCCGTCCGGCGCACCGCCGACGCCGTCCCCCAGGCGGAGAAGCTCGCGGTGATCACCGCGCTCGGGGAGTATCTATCCTGGCTCGACCAGCAGAGCGACGAGTCGCTCGTCCGCTACGACCCCGCGCAGGTGTGGGCCCGCTTGTACGTCCGTCAGGTCGGGGCCGACGTCAAGGCGGCCGTCGCGGAGAAGCTGCGCCATGAGCGGGAAGCGGCCCTGGACGAGCAGGCGAAGTGGGACGCCGAGGCCGCCGGCCGCAAGCTCGACGAGGCACTGCGGTTTCTGCAGAAGCGCGTGTGGAAGGTCCGCGAGCCGTACCTCGTCGAAGACCGTGAGCACGGCGCCGGCTGGCTGGTGTGGCAGTCGGAGCGGGAGACGGCGGTCCGCGACCTGATCGCGAGAGGGTTCCTGCACGACCTCATCGCGTCCATGCACACCAAGGACTTCGCCGCGACCAGCGTCGCCGCCGACTTCAAGCGCTGGCTCGAGACGCACCCGGCCGAATATGAGGCGTACCTGATCGCCCAGTCGTACCCGGAGACCGAGCGCTACGACATCCCCATCGACATCCCCGCGTGGCAGACCGCGGTGGAGGCCGCGATCGGCTTCATCCCCGTCGTCGGCTCCATCGTCGCCGCGGGCGAGGCAACCTTCGGATACGACCTGTTAGGGCACGAGCTGAGCACCGTGGACCGAGCGATCCTGGGCGCCTCTGTGCTGCTGCCCGCGGCCGGCAAGGCGTTCAAGCTCGGCAGGGGTGCCGTCACGGCCGCCGCGCTGGCCCGCGACTACCGGCTCTCGGCCCGGGAGGCCGAGGCCGCCTACCGGGCGCTGACCAAGGTCCGGCCGGGCACGAAGGGGGCGCTGCTGCTGGAGAAGGCCGCCGCCGACGTCCAGGCCGGACGGCCGGTGCGCGACGCCAAACGGCTGGAGGAACTCGGCGCCCTGTTCAAGGACATGGGACTGACCGACCGGGCGACGGCGCAGGAACTACGCGTCGGGGCCGCCGAGAGTGCGCTGGAGGGCGGCGCAGGACGCCCCGGCCAAGAGGCGGCCGAGCGGTTCTTCTCCGACCTTGAGGTGGACCGGGCGGTCGAGGCGATCGAGCAGGACGCAACCCGGCCGTCGGTGAAGGGCGTCAAGCGCCCCACCGTCGACGACGTCCGCGTGCCCACGAGGAAACGCCCGCGAGTCGATCTCGAACACCTCGCGCGCAAGCCGGGCGAGACTCTGCGGCAGGCGTACGGCCGCGCCAGACAGGTCATCAGGCAACCGATCGACCAGACGCCGCTCGGCCCTGTCTGGCAGCGGGCCCGCGCGAAGGTGGTCGGCGGCCGCTCCCTGGAGAACGCCGGCAGGCAGGAGATGTTCGACCTCTACAACAGGGTCCGCGACGAGTTCTGGACCCAGTGCCGCGACGACCCCGCCGCGGTGCAATTCCTCGAGGAGGCCGGATTCTCCTTCCCGCAGCAGGGCAAGGCGCCGCTGCTCGACGTGGTCGATCCACCGCCCGGTCTGGGCCTGCCGAAGGCCGCCGACATCCCCGTCCAGGAGCGTCGCCTCAGTCTCGACCACAACCTGGAGAAGGCCCTCGGGGAGAACTACCGCAAGGCCCTGGACGCCGACAACCTCACCTTCGAGCTGCACAACCCCAACAGCAGCCGGGAGACCGTCCAGGTGAAGTTCGGGCTGCGTGCCACCCCGGGGGTGACGGAGTGAGCGCCCGGCCCACGCCTCAGCCCGTGCTCGTGAGCTGGGTGGGAGAGAGCGACGAGCCCACCCGGCGGGCCGTGCAGGCGGCCGTCGCCGCCGGCGTACGGCGCGCGCTCGCAGGCCGCGGCATGACACAGCCGACGGTGCCCGCACCGAGCCCCGAACGCGACGGGCCGTGGGGAGCCGACGACGAGGGCCGGTGGTGGACCATGCCCGGCTACGACGGCGGCGGCGCACCGGTGGCCGTGCCGATCCGGCCCGCTCCCGGTACGGCGGGCGGAGTCGAGCGCCTCCCGTCCGGCGATGTCCTGATCCGGGATCGGTTCCCGGCGCTGCCGGTCATCCGGCTCGCCGTCGACGAGTGGGTGCGCACGGGCACCGAGCCGTACGTGACCTCGGCGGCGCTCGCCCGGGCCATGCAGTGGGGCACCTACCTCTACGGGGCGCAGGGGTTCACCGTGCTGGAGCGGCGCGGGCAGCACCCCGACGACCGGTTCGTCATGGTGCCGCTCGCCGACCGGCTGCTGATCCGTCAGTTCGGCCGCACCGCGCCGCTGCCGACCGGCGCTGAGGTGGAGACGACTCCCGGACTGCAGGTCACCGAGCGGGGCAAAGTGCTGGAACTCACCGACTACCGGATCGTCGTGACCGTCACCGGGGACGGCCGCTACATCCTCGACCTCGACCGCGGGGCCCACTGGACCCCGGCCGCCGTCCAGCGCGAGTTCGCTCGCACTCCGGCCGGCCTGCGCGTCGACCCGGCCGTGGCCGCCCGCGTCGCCACCGCCTGGCTGACCGCCGCCGGCAGCGGCGCCGAGCCCGGCACCCTGGACGAAAACGCGATGCTCCAGCACATCGTGACCATGGACCGGGACGTGTTCGCGTGGATGCCGTGGGAGCAGCGCGCCGGATACCTGGTGGTCCTCTCCGGGCTGAGGTGGCCGGACGACCGGCAGAAGAGGGCGATGATCGAGCTGCTCGCCTCCGCGCGCAGCAGCACCGAGCTGGAGGCCATGGCCGCCCTGCTGCGCGAGAAGGACGCCTACCGGCGGCTGTTCACCACCCTCGACGGCTCGGTGGTCGAATTACTGCTGCTGCTCGGCCGTACCCGCCCCCGCTCGGCGATGAGCCCCGCGTACGTCACCGCCCTGTTCCGCGAGCTGCGCCTGCTGCCCGAGGACGGCGGCCCGCCGACGGAACCCGACCCGGTCCGCCGCCTGCGCAACGCCGCCAACGGGCTGAGCCTGTGGCTGCGCTCGACCGTCGACGGCATCAAGGACCTGTTCACCCACTCCCCGGCGGATCTGTTCGAGGGCATCGGTCACCTCGTCGAGTTCGCGCTGCTGGTGGACCGGGCCACCGGCCTGCCGCCCGACCCGAAGGCCGTGCGGACCCTGGAGGTCATCTGCGAGCAGGCCGGCGCGGCCATCCGCACCGCGATGGCCGGACTGGAGTACGCCGAGCACCTCGGCGCGCCCCACGGCAGCCCCGGCGGCGGCGCGCGGATCGCCGGCGACCTTGCCGACGTGCTGCGTACGGCACTCGCCGTGGAGATCCTCAGCTGGTTCATCGGCATCGGCGAGATCAAGGAGGCGCTCGGAGCCGTCGAGCTGACCGAGCGGCTGGCGGCGCTGCTGCGGGTGCTCTCCTCGCTGCGCCGCCTGGGCCGCGCCGGCGAAGTGGCCGAGGAGCTCGGCAAGCTGGACCGGTTCGTGGCCGCGCTCACCGGTCTTGCCCAGCTCAAGGACACGACCGCGGCGGCGCAGGCGCTGCGCCTGCTTCCTCAGCACCACCTCGCCGAGGTCGTCCGCCTCGCGGAACTCCTCGACGTACCGGCCGGCACAAAAGGCGCGGCGCTGCGCACGCTCGCACGGACCAGGAACGTCCTGCCCGAGGTCGACCGGCTCGCGGACGCGCTGTCCCTGGCCAGGCGGTTCGAGCGCCGGGCACGGTCCGCGGGCGGGGTCACCGAGGACATGACCGCGGCCCTCGCGCGACTGCTCGAGACCCGCCTGGAGCGGCGGGCCCTGGCGAACATGGTGGACGGCGTGCCGTCCGCGCGCCTCGAAGAGTGGTCGCGCGCGGTGAGCCGGATGCGTTCCGAGCACATCGAGCGGCTCGGGACGGACCAGGTGAAGGCCCTCGCGTACTGGCCGCGTGCCCTGACCTTCATCACCGAGGCCGGCGGCGACGTCTACGTGGCGATGCTGCGCCGCTCCGGCGGCGACACCCGCACCGTGGACGGTCTGCTGCACGCGGTGGAGCTGCGCCGGGGCGAACTTCCCGACCCCGCCGTCTACCAGCGCCTGCTGGACCGGCTGGCCACCGGCGAGACAGCTGCTTTCGACGAGCTGGCGGGCCGGCTCTCGCGGGCCGCGGAGGCCACGCGAGGCCGGCTAGGGGCCGGCGGCCGGCGCCGCATCCTGGCCGAACTCACACAGTACGAGGAACTGGCCGCCGAGGCGCGCAAACAGGGCCAGGCCGCCCGAGCCGCCGAGTTGCTCGCCGAGGGCGAGCGCTTCGCCGCCCAGGTGGGTGACCTGACCGACCGGGAGCTCTCCGGCCTGGAGGAGGTCGCGCGGCTGGCCGAGAACATCGGCTTCGACTGGGTCGACGCCCTTGAGCTTCCCCGCACGGACCGCACGCACCTGCTCACGCTCGTTGACGACATCGTCGGCCGGCTGCCGGGCAACCGGGTCGCCGGCATGGAGGAGGTCCTGCTGGGCGTCCTGGGCCCGGGAGGGGGCCGGCGGCCCTTCCAGGGCAGTTGGGGCGAGCTCTACGCCGCGCGCACCCTCGTCGAGGACCTCGGCGCGACCGCCCTGGAGTTCCAGAAACCCCTGCCCGGCCGCGTCGTCGACATCGTCGCCGATCTGCCCGGCCGCGGCAGGGTCAGCGTCGAAGTCAAGACCAACATCACCGGCAAGGCACGGCTCGTCCAGGAACAGGCCGTCAAAGACCTGGTCACGCACGCGCCGACCGGCTACGCCGATCTGCTCTACCTCTACCACCCGAGCAGGGCCGCGGAGCTGCCCGAGCTCGGGCGGGACATGCTCCGGCTGTTCGACACACCTGAGCTGACCCAGGCCCTCACCTCGGCCGGCCGCGATCCGGCCGCCGCCCGAGCGGCGTTCAAGGCCTGGCTCGACGCGGGCAACCCGCGTGTCTACCGGGTCGACCATTGACGACCGTCCACCACGAGGCCCCGCAAGGGAGGGAAGATGGCCGAGCGGAACACCCCGGTGCTGATCGGCACGGTACCGCTGCTGTACGTGCAGAGTCTCAGCATCACCGAGGGTTATCAAATCGAGCGGATCGCGGGCAGCCGCTTCTCGCAGGCGATCGCGCCGACCACCAAGACCATCGCGATCGAGGCACTCCTGCCCGGCGCAGAGCGGCTGCTGATCAAGAAGCAGCTGGAGGCGATGGCCCTGGTGTCCCGGGTGCTGGTTGCGGCCACCGCTCCCCTGCTCGCGGTCACCGGCATCCCGGTGGTGTGCGGGCTCACCGTCAGCCTGGACATGCAGATCACCGACCTGCGTTTCACCCAGTCGGTCAACCGGCGGGAGACACTGGATGCGAGCCTGACCCTGCGGCACGTGCCTCGCTCCAGTGTCACCGCGATCCTCGGCGAGGCCGCCGACCTCGCCCTCGCCGCCGGGACGGCGCTGAGCGCCTCCCCGCCTCCGCCCGCCCCCGTGCCCCGCGTCGCGACCGCCCCGCTGGTCGGGTGAGCGCCGTGGCCCTCGACCTCACCCGCTATCTGCGGCTGCCCGTCGACGCCGACGACGGCTTCCCGCAGGCGTTCCGGCTCGCCCTCGGCGCGGCCACCTACACCATCACGCTCACCGTGACCGTGGTCGAGGAGGAACGGCTGCGCGATGGACGACCGCTGGTGCTGCCCGAGGCCGGAGCGTTCATGGTGGCCACCGTGGCCCGCGAATCACCCGGCCCTGCCCAGGTGGTGCTGCGCCGCAAACTCGTGCCGAACCTGGAGCTGGAGGGTGGCGAACTCTCCCTGGTCTTCCTGTCAATGGTCGTCGACCCGCGCAACCTCGGCGCCGCCGGGTCGTACGGGTCCGAGGTCAAGGCGGGGGTGGCGACGCGATGGGCTTTGTGATCTGGTTCCAGGTCCAGGTGGAGAAGGCCGGGCCGGGTGGCCTGCTGCCGCTGCGGGTGTCCAACGACGTCTTCAGTGGCGAGTATGTGCTCGACGCCGACATCAGGGTGGACCTGATCGCCGGCGCGGCCGCCAGCACCTTCAGCGCAAAACTGACGAACTTGCCCGCGGACGTCACCGAGACCCTCAAGACTCGGCATGCCGACGCCCTGGCCGGCAAGGATCCGGTGGGGATCTCGCTGGGTCTCGGCTACTTCGACGATCCGGACGGCCGCTCGGACCCGGTGGTGCGCGGCGTGCTCACCGGGATCCGCACCAGTGTCACCGCCGGCGGCGATCTGGTGACCGAACTGCGCGGCATGGAGGCAGCCGGTTACCGGCTGCTACGCACCGCCGTACGCGAGGGCCGACCCGGCGGGCAGTCGCTCACCGCCTCCGTGCAGGCCGTCGCCAAGGCCGCGAGCAAGGACCCGATCACCGTCACGGCCTCGGCCGACGGGCTGCCGGAGGCGAAGAACTTCAGCCTCCGCGCGGGCGACGGGCTGCAGGCACTGCGCCAGATCGCGGAGTTCGCGCAGGCACCGCTGGTGATCGGCGACGGGGTGATCCGGATGGGGGCGGCCGCCGACGCGGGCGCGCCACTTCGGTTCACCACGGCGGACAACGTCGTGTCGCTGGACCACATCCAGGAGGACCCGGAGGACCTGATCCCGGCGCCACCGCCGGCGCCGGCCGATGACGGTGGCGCGCTGGGGGCCGTCGCCGGTGCCGCCGCCGCGGCGGCCGGTGTCCGGCTGCCCGGCGGTTCCGAAAAGGCCCGCACCAGTGTGGAGGTGACCGTGCTCGGCGATCCCGCCGTCCGCCCCGGCCGCACCGCCGTTCTGGTGCCCGACGACCCGCGCGACGCCCCGCCCGGCCGGCTGCGGATCGAGCGGGTCAGGCAGCTGTTCAACAGTCGCCGCGGATACACCTGTGAGGTGCTGCTGGTCGTCGCAGAGCCGGGCAAGCGAGCGGTGCGCACGACCGGGGCTGAGGGCGTCGGTCGGCGGATGCGGGATCTCGTCGAGTCGGTGCGCAGCGAGAACCCGGCGATCGACGTCGGGGAGGTGGCGAAGTACACGGACGGCCGCACCGGTCGGCACCTCGCCGACCTGCACTACGGCCAGTCGCCCGCCGCCGACGTGGTCGCGCCGAGCGTGGAGGCGGAGGTCGAACGCGCCCCGCAGCTGCACGAGCGGCCGATCGCGTCGCCGTTCGCGTTCCACCGCTGCGGCCTGGTGGTCCCCGTGCTGCCCGGCATGCGGGCGGTCCTCGCGCACAACCGGGGCCTGGTCAACGACGCCGTGGTCACCGGGTTCCTCTGGCCGGAGCGGCCGGAGTACACACCGCCGAAGAATCGGCCCGGGGACTGGTGGCTGTGCCTGCCCACCGGGCTCGATCCCAAGGGGCTGCCGACCGGCAAGGGCGTCAACGATCTCACCGATGCGGCCGGCCGACGGGTCCTGCAGGCCAAGGGGTTGCGGATCACCGTGGGCGAGAAACTCCTCCCCGAGGTCGGTGAGCGCCCCCAGGTGCCCGACGGTCTCGCCGGAAAGCTCCTCATCGAGCACGAAAGCGGCACCACCGTCACCGTCGCGGCCGACGGCGCGGTCACCGTGGACGCCGGGGGCAAGTCCCTGACGCTCAAGAGCGGTTCGGCCTCCATCACCCTCGCCGACGGGAAGATCACCCTGCACGGCTCCTCGGTTGAGGTGGCCTGATGGCGACCGTCCTGACCACCGGCGCGTCGATCGGCTGCGGACACGGCGGCACCGTACAGGTCGTCCCCGGGCAGCGGACGCTCACCGTCGCGGGTGCGCCGGTGCTGGTGGCGGGCGACCTCGAGGGGAAGCCGATCACCCACTGCGTCCCAACGGCACCGGGCGCCGTGCCGTGCACCGCCGTCGCCTCGGTGATCGGCGGGAGCGCGACGACGCTCTCCGTCGGCGGCCATCCCGCGCTCCTGGACACCTTGAGCGGCCTGACCAACGGCAGCCCGCCCGGCGTCCTGACCGTGCTGACGCCCGGTCAGACAGTCCTGCAGGCGCAGTGAACCCACGTCGGCCGGCCCACCCCACCACGAGCAGGAGGACCCCATGGCGACCACGACAGGCCTCGGCCGCAGCCTGAAACTGCGTGACGGCGACATCGTCGTCGAGGACGGGCGGCTGGTGCAGATCTCCGGGCTGCCCAACCTCGTGCAGGCCCTGACCCTGCGCGTCCTGACACCGCTCGGCAGTGACCGGTTCGCCACCACCTACGGCCTCGATGTCACGGACGTGTTCACGCAGGCCGTCAGTGTCCGTCAGGCGCAGGACCTGCTGCGGCTCAGCCTGGTCCGCACCCTGGGCGGCGACCGCCGTGTCCATGAGATCCGCGACATCACCGTGCTCGATCCACCGCCCGGCAGCGGACGGCGACTGTGGCGGTGCCAGGTCACCGTCGTGACCGGGGACGGCGCCCAGCACACCCTCCCGCTCGCGGTGGAGGTCTGATGACCGAGTACGGCATCACCACCCAGGGATTCGTCCGCAAGGAGTTCGACACCCTGCTCACCGAGGCCACGGCCCGGGCACGGGCGGCCTTCGGCCCGGACATCGATCTGTCGGCGACCAGCCCGCTCATGAAGATCATCCAGGTCACCACCGCCGAGCACGCGCGGCAGTGGCGCCGGCTGGAGGACCTCTACTACGCGGGCTTCCAGTCCACCGCTTTCGGTCAGGACCTGGACCGGCTCGGCGAGGACATCGGCGTGCGGCGCGTCCACCTCAGTGCCTCGGGGGAGGTGACCATCACCGTCCGCAACCCGCAGCCGGAGCGGGTGTACGTGCTCCCCGAGGGCACGGTCCTGGTCACCGCGGCCCCGGTGAAGTCCTTCCACACCACCGCGCCGGTGCGGCTCAGCGCGACCGCGGACACCGCGACGGTGGGCGCGCGGGCGTTCGTCGCCGGGGCGGGCGGCAACGTCGGCGCGGGCGAGGTGATCGCGATCGATCCGGACTACCAGGCGCACTACCTGAACGTTGTCCCGCCCACGTCGTTCGCGGTGACCAACCCGAAGAACTTCACCGGCGGGCAGGCGCAGGAGGAGGACGAGACCTACCGGGGCCGCCTGCTCGGGCGCTCCCGGACCATGTGGACCCCGGAGGCCGTCCGCCAGGCCGCCCTGGACGTCCCGGGCGTGGTCGACGTGCTTCTGTCCGACCCGCTCGGCGGTGTGGACGTCTCGCAGAGCTACTTCGGCGCCTTTCCTTTCGACCAGCGCCTGTTCAGCGACGAACGACGGATCGGTGAGCCGTACTTCTTCAGCGTCGTGGTCGCCCACGACTTCTTCCGCCCCTGGCGGACCGAGTCCTCCGAAGTCGTCACCGGCCTGTTCGAGCAGGTCACCGAGGCCATCGACCGGGTCAGGCCGGTCGGCATCCACCCTCAGGTTGTGGAGGCCGACCACATCGAGGTCGGGCTGCGGGCCCGGCTGGTCACTCTGCCCGGCTACGACGCCCAGGTGCTGGTCGGCACGCTGATCGAACGGCTCGCGGCCGACATCGGCGCGCTGGCGCTCGGGCGCGGCGTCCTGTTCAGCCAGGTCATGCGCGCGCTGGTTGAGCAGCCCGGGGTCAGCGACGTGCAGGACCTGCGGCTGCGGCGCTGCCCGCCCGCCTTCGGCCGGATCACCCTCGGCACGGTGCCCTTCGCCACCGAGGTCGTGGAGGCAGGACCGGGCGAGAACCTCAGCATGGGGCCCACCGAGATCGCCGTCTTCTCCGTCGACTCCGTGCTGCTCGACCTGGAGGTCGCGTCCCGATGACGGCCTCCCTGGCCCGGATGACGGGCGACCTCACCGCCCCCTTCGACCGTGGCGCCGACACCCTGGAACTGCCCCTGAAGCCTTCCGGCGTCGGCGCGGAGGTCGTGCCGTACGACTTCGCCGAGCATCAGGCCCGGTTCGGTGCGCAGCCCGTGCCGCTGTACGTCCTGACGGCGGTGACGGACGTGACCGCGGCGACCACGTTGACCGTCGGCTACGAGGTACCGCCGGTCGGGGGTGACGAAGGCTCCCGCACCGTGAAAGTGACCGTGCCGCCCACCACCCTGTCCGGCGCCACCTTCGCCGTCGTACTTCCGCCCGAGGACGCGGGCCGTGCCGTACTGCGCACCCTGCGGAGCGAACCGGCCCCCGCGCCCGGCCCGCTGTCGGAGGCGTGGCGGCTCACCGCACTGCTCGGCAACCTCGCCCGGCTGCTCTGGGTGGCCGGCGCGGAGGCGGACGTGCTGGACCGTCACGCGGCCGACATCCGCCGTGCCGTACGGTCCAGCGAGCGGGCGTCCGGCACCACGCTCGACCGCATCGGGTACGACCTCGGCGTCGCGCGCTTCCCGGCCCGCCCGTACGGCCAGGAGGACGACACCGTCGCGCTGTACCACCTGGACGACGGCCCGGGCGCCCCGGTACGTGACATCTGGCCGCTCTACCTGGGCGGAGGCACCGGCCACCCCGGCACGGCCACCCCCGGTGTACAGGCCGGCGCGCCCGGCCGCTTCGGAACCGGCATGCGCTTCGCCGCCACGAGCGCTGAGATCTCCGTACCGCACGCCACGGCGCTGTCCACCGGTGCCGCCGCGAGCCTCACCGTGGAATGCTTCGTCAAACCCGACGCCGTCACCGGTGAAGGCGTGCTGCTGTCCAAGCACGCCGACCCGTCCGATCCCACACTGCCGGGCTGGGCCCTGAGCATCGGCACGTTCGGCCGGGGCATCGCCCGCAACGTCCGGCTGCGGATCGCCGACGGCACCGCCTCGCGCGACCTGTACGCCGACCGCAGCCTGCCTGTGGCCCGCTTCACGCACGTCGCCGCGGTGGTCGACCGTACCGCCCGCCAGGCGAGACTCCTCCTCGACGGCGAGACCGTGTCCCTCAGCGCGCTCACCGCGGCCCCGGGCGTGCTCGCGCTCGAGGGGGCGCTCGCCAACACGGAACCGTTCCGGATCGGCCGGTCGGGCACCGACCCGGCGAAGGTCTTCACCGGGATCGTCGACGAGGTGCGCCTCTCGGCGGCCGCGCGCAGCTCCTTCCACCCGGTACTGGGCGAATCAGACGCGTCGTACCGGCGGCGGCTGCGTATCTTCCGCCGGTGGGTGCTGCCCACCCGGCTCGGCGTGCAGGACACGCTGAACGAGGTCGTCGGACCGGTCCAGGTGATCGGCAGGCCCGACCGGGTGGCCGATCCGTTCGCGGTGACCGACACCGAGGCGACCCTGCTGCAGTCCGCCCACCTGCTGACCGTGCTGCCTGTGGAGGTGCCCGCCGGATCCACGCTCGACGACACGGGACGGACCGGGCTCGACGAGGCCGACGTCCTCGGGCCCCCCGGCGAGGACGAGTCCTTCGCACCGGCGCTGCTGGTCGACGCCACCGACCCGCGTGCGGACTTCGATGCTCCGCCGCCCACGCCGGGACCGCTCCGGGCCGACCCTCGGTTGATGCGGGTCGCCACCCGGCGGGCGCTGCGCGGCCTGCTCGACGCGCTCGCCGCAGCCGGGGTCGCGGGCCGGCTGCGGGTGCGGGCCGGCTTCGACCCGACCGGCCCGGCTGACTCGGGGCTGCGGGCCGTCGGCCGCGCCCTGGTGCTGACCCACTCCGGGCTGGCACCGGAACGGCTTGCCGCACAGGCCGTCCGGGCGGGCTTCGCCTTCGTCGCCCACAGACCCGGCCGTGGCGTCGAACCCGGGCAGGTGTACGCGGCGGTGCGCTCCGCCGACTCCCTGGAGATCGTGGCCGCTCCCGGCGGAACCGCTACCCCGGAGAACGGCTTCGACCTGCTCACCGGGCAGACGCTCGCGCTGCGGCTGGAACCTGCGCCGCCCGCCGGGGCCGAGGTGCGCTGGTCTCTGGTGCCGTGCGGGCAGGGCCGGGCGTCCGTCCCGGGGAACGTCGACCGGCGTGACGTCCTGATCAAGGCCGAACGGCCGGGCCATCTGGTCGCCGCCGCGCAGGTCCGCGACCGCGGGCGGGCGTTCTCCGCCTCCCGCCCACTGCGGATCGGCCTGGCCGAACTCGCGGCGGGCAGCTCGATCGCGGCGACGGGGCGGCTCGACCTGCCCGCCCCGGGCGCGCTGCGCGCCGACGAGCGCGTCCACCCCGTGTATCTGGTCGACGCGCCGGGACGGTACGCCCGCCCCGCGGGCAGCGGGCCGCAGACCCGCCGCGTGCACCCGGTCCTGGCCGCGCGGCTGGCGGCACTCGCCGCGTTGCTGCCGCCCGGCGACCCGGAGCTGCTCTCCGCCTGGGACCCCGGCGCCGCCGGGCCCGCGGCGGCCGGGCGGGCGGTGACCCTCGCGCCGGGCACCTCGACGGCCTCCCTGGCCCGCCTGGGGGCACTGGCCCACGCCGCCGGGTTCAGCCGGGTCTCCCACGACGGGACCGTATTGTCACTGACCCAGGACAGCGGACCGGCGGCACCGGTTCAGGGCCCGGCCACCGTCGAAGAGGGGGCCACGGCCACCGTCCAGGTCGCGCGGGCGGCGCCCCGCGCCGTCGCGCTCGCCGCCGGCCTGGTGTGGACGGTCAACGGCGGCACCGGCAGTGTCTCGGCGCTCGACCCGGTCGGCGGCACCGTGATTGCCTGCGTCAAGGTCGGGCTTGAGCCGGGGGCGATCGCCGCCGCGCCGGACGGCACCCGGGTGATGGTCGCCGACACCGGCGACACCACGCTCACCGTGATCACCACCGCCGACCGCAAGGTCACCGGACAGATCGCCCTGCCCGCCCCGCCCGCCGACGTGACCCACCACCCGAGTGCCGCTCGCGCCTACGTCGGCCTGCGCTCGGGCACGCTCGTCGAGGTCGATCCCGTGGCGCGGACCGTGACCCGCACGCTCGCCCTCGGCTCGTCCGTGGTCGCGGTGCGGTGCGAGCCCGGCGGCGGCAGGCTGTGGGCCGCCACCGCGGACGGCATGCTGCGCGCGGTCGCCCTGCCGACCTTCACCGCCGCCCAGACGGTCACCCTGCCGGACGCCGCGGACGTCCCGCGGGGTCTCGCGGTGGGGGCCGACCGCGCCTACGTCACCGTGCCCGGCGCGCTGCACGTCGTCGATCTCGCGACCGCGTCGATCCAGGCCACCTTCACCGACGCCGGCACCGCGCCGACCGCCCTCGCCCTCGACCCGTCCGGTGCGCTGCTGTACGTGATCGACCCGGGCGGCGGACGCGTCCACCTGCGCCGGGCCGACGGGACCGCCCACACGCTGCCCGGCCTGCCCGCCTCGCTGGCCCTGCCGGGCGCCACCGCCGTCACCGCGGACGCCGCTCACGGTTACGTCGCCTCCAACACGGACGTGGCCGACACGGTCGGCGTGCTCGACGCCGGCGACGGCGCGCTGCTCGCCTCCTGGCCGCTCGGGACCGGTCTGGGTGAGCGTTTGGTGTGGTCGTCGCGAGTCACCGGCGGGGCTCAGGCCCGGCTGACCGGGACGACGCGGCCGCGGACCACGGTGCTCGGCCTGCGGGCCGGCCCCGTGCAGGTCCGGGCCGTCCTGCGGCACGCCGACGCCACGCCGCCGTACACCTTCCGGGTTGAGCCGTCCGAGGAACTGCTCGCCATGGAGCGCGCGGGCGATCGGTTCGTCATCGGCAAGGACCAGTACGACCTGGCGATGAACGTGCTCAACCACCTGTGCCCGATCGGCGTGGAGATCGACACGCGCGCTATCCGGGCCCACGTGCTGGAGCTGCAGAGCGGGCTGCTCGACCCGTTCCCGCCGTACACCTACCCCGACTTCCGTACCCGCGGCCCGCGCCCGCCTCGCTGGACGTACGGGCTCGACCAGTGACCGATGACGACGTCCCAAGGAGGGGACCACGATGACCGTGAGCTACACACCCGCCTTTCGGCACACGGACTGGGTCGACAACGTCGACCGCGTCCGTGCGGCCGGTGACAACGGCTTCAACGTCCGCTTCCACGCGCTGGAGGCCGAGTTCTCCGCCCTCTCCGAGATCATCGCCAAGGTGAACGACGCCCTCCAACTGCCCGCTCCCAAGCCGGTGAAGTTCACCCTGACACCCACGCTCGTCACGCTGACCGATCCGTGGGAGCACGTCTTCGGGGGTGCGGCCAAGCCCATCGACGCGAGCACCGCCAGCGGCATGATGTCCCTCTCACTGCCGAACCTGGCGACCATCACAGAACTGCGGGTCTGCGGCAAGAAGAGGGCCGGGAACCTGACGGTCACGATCCGTCGGCAGGGCCTGGCCGCGGGCGCGGGCGATGAGACCGTCGTCGGCCTGACGCTGGGCAACGGCACCTTCGACACCTCCACGGCCGCGCCGACCGGAGACAGGGCCACGGTCCGCAACGACGACTTCCGCTACTACCTGACCGCCGAGCTCGACACCGCGCCGACCGGCCCCGACAGCGCCGTCCAGCTGACCTGCTTCCAGATCACCTGCGTCACCACCTGACCGGCCGTTCGTTCCGGTCCACTTCCCGGCAGACACCGTTCCCGACGAACGGTCAGCAGAAAGGAGCACCAGCATGCCCAAGGAGCCCGGAGTCCTCTACGTCAAGTACGCCGCCGGCGACGACGGCACCGATGTCATCCCGTCCGGGGCCGCTTTCTGGGCCTCTCCCTCGATCTGGATCACCGACACCGCCGGCAACAGCATCCCCAATGCCCAGGTGGGTGTGGACAACTGGGTGCACGTGCAGGTGGACAGCACGAGCACCGACTCGTACACCGGTGTCAAGGTGCAGACCTGGGTGTGCGACTACACCGCCGGCTTCATCGGACCGGACGCGGCCCGGCCCAGTTCCGGGGGTGCCAACGGCCGGACGGCCACCGTCGGCACGGCGGTGACGAAGTCCTCCCCGGGCACGATGCACGTGGTGTGGCGCCCGACCACCGCAGACCTGATCAACGGCCCCAACCCGAACGAGGGGCACCTGTGCGTCGGCGCGAACGTCTACGTCGAGACCCTGCCCGGTCCCGAGGGTGCCCGGCTGAGCAGTGGACGACTCGATGTGATCAACAACCGCCACCACGGCTGGAAGAACATCACCGTCGTGGCCAAGACCCCGCGTCTGGCACCGCTCGCCTTCCGGTTGACCAACCTGGGCCCGGAGCCGGAGAACTTCCAGGTCCGGGCCTGGGAACTCGACCAGGGCGAGGGCATCGGCTCCCTGCAGCAGGAACACCTCCTGACGCAGCACTTCGTCGACCTGGTCGACGGCGAGCCCAGGCCGGACCCGGTGCCCGCCCTGTGCCAGACGGAGCCGCCGGAGCGGAGGTGGCTGGCACAGGGCGGCCGGCTGGTGCTGCGAGGCGTGCCGGAGCGGACGGAGCTGCGTCCCGCGCAGCACCGGGCCGAGTTCACCATCCGCACCGCCGACCAGGGATGCGAGGAGCCCGGGGAACACGCCCGACTGCAGATCAGGCCGGGGGAGCTGGCGCCGGTCATCTTCGTCCTCGGCTGCGACGGCGAGCCGGGCGAAGTGCACACCATCGACATCACCCAGCAGACCGCCGACGGCGTCGTGCTCGGCGGAGCCCGGCTCATCGCCGTTCATGTGCCGGAGTGGCACTGCTGCTGACCGCCCGTCAGCGGGTGCCGACGAACGTGCGCGAGGCACCGGACAGGAGAGCGACAACCGGCATATTCGCCGAAGTTCCCAGCGGAGAGACCGGACCGATGGTGTACGACACGTCGCTGCCGACACCCTGATTCCATGTGCGACCCCGCGCCAAGGCGCGGGGTCGCACTTTCATGGCACCAATCGAACGGCACCGATGACGATCTGATCTGGCCCTGTGGAACATCCTGGATCTCCCGTCCTGGCAGAGAGGTGCAGCGGGCTCACGAGGAAAGTTCAGCTCGCCGAATCCGCGATGAGACGGCTCAACTGCAGATCGAGTATCTCGACGGCCGCGCTGTGGCTGATCTCGCCCAGCATGCGCGCGTCGGCGAGTGCTCCTGCCACGCCGAGCAGGATGCGCGCCTCCGCCTCGGCGGCGACAGCCGAACCGCAGGCCTCGGTGACAAGCCGCGCGACAGCGGCGGTCGCAGCGGACGACCCCTCTCGGTAGAGCCGGTGAAGCTGGGGGTTCGCAGCGGTGGAAGCGAGAAACGCGTGGCCTGCCAGGATCTGTTCGGTGCCGAGATTCACCAGCGCCAGAAGGACCTGACGCAGTGCCGTACGTGGTGGTTCATCCAGGTGTACGGCTGCCGCGACGGCGCTCTCGATGTCGCGTCGTTGCATGGTCGCGGCCAGCTGCAACAGTGCTTCCTTGGTGGGGAAATAGTGCTGGACCAGGCCTTTGGAGATCGAGGCCTCCGCCGCGACGCGTCCGATGGTCACCGATGCCAGGCCCTCACGCACGCACAGCCGAAGCGCCGCCCTGGCGATCTCCCCACGACGCGCATCGTGGTCCACGCGTTTTGGCATCGTCCCTCCCATAGAATGTTTACAATACGAACGTATTGTAAACGAGGGGGGTAGCCATGGACACCGTCGCACCGAACATCGGGGCGGCATTCAGGGCAGGCAAGCTCGGCCACTTCCGCGACGCCGCCGCCTACGCCAGATATCGGCAGGCCTATGACCGCGCGATGGCAGACCTGCCCGAGCCGAGCGCGACGCTGGATGTGCCGACCGACTTCGGCACCGTTCGCGTCTACCGGTTCGGACCCGCCGACGGGGTGCCGCTGTTGCTGCTGCCCGGTCGCGCAGCAGCTGCGCCCATGTGGGAAGCCAACCTGGCCGGCCTGGCGAAAAGCCGCCCGGTGTACGCGACGGATCTCATCGGAGAGCCGGGCCTGTCCGTGCAGACCCGCCGGCTGACCTCGGCCAAAGACCAGGCGGCCTGGCTCACGTCGCTGATCGACGGCCTGCCCGAACAGGCGCTTCACGTGCTAGGTCTGTCGATCGGTGGCTGGTCCGCGCTCAACCTCGTCGTTCACCGGCCGGCCGGAGTTCGCTCACTCGTCCTGCTCGAACCGGCCGCTACCTTCGGCGGCATCACCTGGAAGGTCGTCGTCGTCTCTCTGGGGTCGGTGCTCCCCATGCCCCAGGCCGTCCGGCGGCGCCTGTTGAGCTGGATCTCCGGTGGCGCCGACGCCTTCGAAGACGACCCTGTCGCCGCACTGATCGCCTCCGGCATGCGCGACTTCACCGTCAGCCTTCCCCGGCCCACCTACCCCACCGACGAGCAGATCGCCGGGATCGATCTGCCTACCCTGGTGATCCTCGGTGGCCGCAGCATTATTCACGCTCCCAACAAGGCCGCGGCACGGGCACGCCGCCTGCTCCGGCACGGCATCGTCGAACTCTGGCCAGAGGCATCGCACGCCATCAACGGCGAATTCCCCGAGCGCATCGAAACCACTGTCAACGCCTTCCTCGCCAAGGTCGAGGCGACCTAGTATCGTCGTCGCGCTCGCCACCGCGGCCGGAAGCCGTGCTCTCGCGACACGCCTTCGCTCTCCGGAGACGTGTCATGACGCGACGCCATTCGGACAAGTCATCCGCCGGGGTGTGTCCACAACGAATCCGAGGGCATCGCGATCCCTGAAACCATGGAGACTTCGATGTGGTGACCTCGCCGCTTTCGCCAACCGGGCACCGGCGACCGATCCAGGGCATCAAAAAGCCCGGCTCACCGAGTGGTGAGCCGGGCTTTCGCCTTGCGCGGCCGAGAGGACCCCAACCTCCTGACGCGCAGGAAAAACTCATCCTGCGTCGCTCATGCCGCCTATCCGAATGAACGTCTACTTCATTGCATTCATTGCAGAACCCCGACTACCAGTTGCGGCTGCATCCGTTGCGGGTGCACCAAACCTCGTGGACGGCCGTGCCGTTTACCCACAGGTCGGCGTAAATGCGCTGCACGCCGCCGGCAACGGTGATCTGAAGATGCACGTTGGACCAGGTAGTCGTCGAGTTGGTTGCTGAGCGGCAGACGGTGTCGGTGCTGTAGGACCCGTTCACCCCCCAGAAACAAACCTCGCGATAGCCGCTGACCGCCTTGATATGGCCGGAGACGTAGGCGGAGTAGCCCGAGGTCCAGTCGATGGTGGACTCGGTGTTGGTCGCCCCCCATTCCATGGACCATCCGGTGGCGGCCTGGGCAGGGGTGGTGCCGGCGAGCATGGCCACCGTGGCGGCGACGACGACTAACAGGGACTTGAGCGCGCGCATGCAAACCTCCCACAGATCGTTCAGGACATTGTCAGAAAGAATGACAGATTTAGTTTAATCGAGTGCGTCCGCACGGTGTACAAAAAAGGTCTCGTACGGCGTCCGCACCCTCGACATAAACCACCCTCCACACCATCCGAAATATCCGACACAACCAGATGGCACGACCCGACATCGAACATATCTATTAGGCTCGATCCCGACCCCTGATACGCGACACCCGTAAACAAACGCACGAAAGACCGCCCAACAACAGCACCCGGAAAACATGTCCCGGCTTGACACGTCAAGCATCCCTCGGGACAGATACCGAGCCATCTGAAATCACCGTCGGATTCCGTACCACCCGCACACGGAGAGCGCACACCACGGCGAGCACCCCCCGCAGGCATCGGGCGGCCCGATTCAACGAGGCCCGCCTACACTCTGCGATCGGGCATTCACCCCGAGGAGTACGAAGCCTCCATGACCCCCAAAATCACCTCAATAATCCCATAGCACACAAAAGCCAAGATATATATCAAGGTCGGGGCAACTCCATCCACAGATCCCCAATACGCCTTTCATGCGCCTTCAACATATCCGCATATTTCGTGATAAGACGTACAAGGCGAATTTCTAGATCGGCTGGGCGCTTTGCGCTTTGCCTGCCCACGGGGGGCCGCTCACCACGCCGCTATCTTCGGGCCGTCGACGGGGTTGATCAGAGTCGGACGAGTGCCGGGCGGAAGGCCAGCCGACGACGATTGGAGCAACGTGCGCCGGAAGTACTCCCTGCTCGCCGCTGTCTTCGTGACGGTGGCGGCGCTGTTACCCGTCTCCACGGCCGCGGGCGCGGCCACCCGAGACGAAGCCCCCGCGAACGTCGCGAAGGGCAGCGTCACCTGGGCCCCCTGCGAAGAGGAGCCCAGCGCCGAATGCGGCACGCTGGCCGTCCCCATCGACTGGTCCCGGCCCGGCGGGCCCACCATCGACCTCGCCCTCGCCCGCCGTAAGGCCACCGACCCTTCGGCCCGGATCGGATCCATGCTGATCAACCCGGGCGGACCGGGCGGATCGGGTGTCGAGTTCGCCTACGGCGCCCCCGGCTTCTTCACCGAGGAGATCCAGCGGCGGTTCGACCTCGTCGGCTTCGATCCCCGGGGCGTGGGCCGCAGCCACCCGGTCATCTGCTCGGCGTCGGTGTACAACCAGATGCCGCACGCGGTCATGACCAGCCAGGCCGACTTCGACAGGTGGACCGCCTACTCCAGGAGGCTGCGCCAGGACTGCCGGGCCCGTACCGGCCCTCTGTACGACCATGTCGACTCGGTGAACGTCGCGCGCGACATGGACGCGATCCGCGCCGCGCTCGGCGAGGAGAAGCTCACCTACTACGGGGTCTCCTACGGCACGCTGATCGGGCAGATGTACGCCGAACTCTTCCCGCAACGGGTTCGGGCTCTGGCCCTGGACAGCAACATGGACCACAGCCTCGGCGTCAAGGCGTTCCTCGACACCGAGGCCGCCGCCGTCGAGGACGCCTTCGACGAGTTCGTCACCTGGTGCGAGCACGAGACCGCCTGTGCCCTGCACGGGCAGGACGTCCGGGCGCTGTGGGAGAGGTTGCTGGCCAAGGCACGCCGCGGCGAGCTGTACTACCCGGGCGTCACGGATCGTCCGATGACCGAGGTGCAGGTCCTCTGGCAGGGCGTGCTGGGCACCGAAGGGCCCGCCTGGCAACTGCTGAGCGAGATGCTGCGCGCCCTGGACGGCGGGCCGCTGCCGGAGTGGGTGCCTCCGCTGCCCGGCCGGCAGCCTGTGACGGGGGAAGTCGCCCAGCTTCCCACCGCGGTTCTCTGTGAGGACTACAGTCTTCGGGTTCGCAACTACCGGGAGTACGCGGCGCTGCTGCGGAGCAACGCCCGTCTGGCTCCCGACATGCGCCTGAACCCGATGCCGATCGAGGACCTGCCCGTCTGCCTCAACCACCCGACCAACAACCCGCAGCACCGTCTGCGCTACACCGGCAGCGCTCCGCTGCTGCTGGGCACCTCGATCCACGACCCCTCAACGCCGTACGCCTGGACCGCCAACGTGGGCCGCCAGCTCGGTCCCAAGGTCACGCTGCTCACCTATGAGGGCTGGGGCCACCGCATCTACGGCAAGGACGAGTGCAGCACGGTTCCCATCGACAACTACCTGATCTCGCTGGCCGTGCCCCCGCCCGGCTTCCGCTGCCTCCCGGGAGGCGGGACCACGCTCAAGCGGAAGTCCGAGGTGTGGCGAACGGACCAACTCCACTGGGCCGGCCTGTCCCTCCCCCAGCCGAGCCCGTCCAGAACGTCTGGATGAGCCACAACCGCGCCTGATCACGTAAACGGTGCCCATGGCCCGCACGAGGCCATGGGCACCGCCATGTGTGACGGTCGATCTCCCCGGGGGCCGAGTCCTCTCGGCCGTGCCACGGTTCAAGGGCCTCTCCGGGCACCTCCATCCACGATGAGGCGGCGGCAATCTTGTTTCCATTACCGCGGAACCCGCGCTGGGGGTCACTCCTGTTGACCCTGGCGGCTCTGACGGCCCCCGCGATGCGTACCGCCTGGTGGTACTTCCCTGAAGGGCCGATCTACGAGTCGGAGTTGTTCATCTGCCCCGCCGACGCCGAGCCGTACGTCTTCCAGGATGTCGGCTGGCTGATAGAGATCAACTGGCGGACCATGTCCGCGGAGTTGAACGGCTGGCCCACCGTCGTGATGGCTCTTGGTCTGGCTGCGGTTCTCGCCCTTCGTGGCAGGTGGAGCACCATCGCCGCCTGGGTGACTGCGGCGCTGTTCGCGGTGATCGCCGTGGTGTTCACGATCCCCTTCGCCATCGAGATGGTCACCGATGACTGCCGGGAAACGCTTCGCTTCGGGGGGTGGAACATCGTCGAGACCGGGCCGATCATGCACTATCTGGCAGGCGCGGTGCTGGTCGTGTTCCTGTCGCTGTTCCGGCGTTATGAGACGACCGCCATGCCTCGGTGAGAGGGAGGCCGCGCCCAATCGAGCAAGGCCCATGACGTGGCCCGCCTGCAGCCCGCTATCCCGGCCCAGGTCCTCCGAAGGAAATCAGGACGCTCTTCCGGTGTCCACCTTCATCCGACAGTGTCCGTCTACTGAATCCTAACGCGTGATGTCGTCACAGACGGTAACTCTGACCTGGGATAACAACGGGGCGCCGGACGACATCGCACGTAGATCATCAATAACTACGGATCAGAAGGCTAGGGGTTCGAGTCCTCTCGGCCACGCAAGGCGAAAGCCCAGCTCACCACCCGGCGAGCTGGGCTTTTTCATGCTCTGGATCAGTTGCCGGCATCCGGCCGTGTCCGGCTAACTGTGCCGAATACATGTCGAAGATCTTTTCCTCGGTATCTTGCCGATCCGGAGACCGTTTGGCCACAGGTAAGCCGTACCCCTCCAGGGCCGGAGCGCATGCCAGGGGGCACAAGCCTGCACTCTGCTGCCCAGCAACACACGTCGCAGCAGGCCGAGGAGCCTACTCCCCGGTGACTGGCCTCGTTTGCAAGCAAGTACTCATGGGGCACTGGCGAGAGATCTAGTGAGTGGACGGTGACGGACGCTCACCGGTCGCCATCATCGGCAAGAACAGTTGAACGGGGACGCCATGTTGATCTGGCGGGACGGCCGAACCATCTACTAGAGGAGGCGTCGTGAGCATTAATTAAGCATTGGAGACGTTTGCATCATTAGGTCAGTAGCCGCAGTAAAGAGACAATCCTTTTTCCCCGCGATGATCGAATGTGATCCGAATGCGGCGAAGTGCCGAGTGATTAAATTATGTCGCGAACTATTATTGCCGCCTGGTTTCCCTCGAACCAGGCGGAGTTTAGACGTATACCGCTTACCATCTCCATGACCGCCATCATTACAGCCTCGTTAAATTGCCAGTTTTCACGTTGGCAGACCTCTCGAACTAGTGTCACTTCCTCGGAAAGCGCATCAGGCATGTTCCCATAAATGGCGTCACTGGAACGGAATCCAGGCCAATCCATTAGCACTTCTCCGTCTGCGGCGTACGCGAAGCGATGCTGAGGGCCCGTCCATGCGATACTCCACGCTTGCGCTTCCCTGCTCAGCACCCGAAGAACCTGGTTACTGCTGGCGTAGTCATCGTTTGTCTGGATGAGAAAATAGCCGCCATCGAGTGTTTCGATGAAAAAAACTCCAGCGATCTGCGAGAATTCGAGTGCCCCTTCTCCTACCTCTAAATCGCCAACCTCGAAGTTGCCTCCGATGGACAGATATTCTCCAACATCGGCAGCAGCGGGGTTGCCGAACCTTTCCTTAACGATTGTCCAGCACAGCTGGTCCAGTGAAATCCATTGATTGGTTTCTAAGAATTCCTGATAGTGGCTGATGATTTCTTCGATGGACACTTGCCCTACCTCCATTTGAGGGCGCGGAAGCCAATAGATGGCTTCCGCACCCTCATCACGGCCTACGGGTTTGCTGGTACTCCGCAGAGTTCTTCTCTGCCTAGATGGTCGCCAGGGACGGATGTATCGAACCTATTGGTGAACAGGTCTCCGACGAGCACCCTATCCTTGTCATAGAAAGACTGCAACGCCGTTCCTGCATCCGAGTTGTGTTTGCTTTTAATTGGACAATAGGACATACGATCAGGCGATGAGTCGGTAGTCTCTCGGGTTGAAGCGAAGGGAAACTCGTCGCACTGCTTTTCCCCGTCGTTGGGGTAGTTAGGCCATATGGATTGGCATGTCGGCGTGGTTTTGTCGTGATTTTTACCGGCTTCTTTCTTTCCTACCCTATGCAGGAACTTTTCACTCCTCGGAGTGCCCGGATTATCGCATCCCGGAATTACGGCTTTCCCAGAATTGTCTGGCCAAGTTTCTACATCCGGATCTGTGCATGCATTCCAATAGTGCTGGTAGGCCTGATCCAGGGTCCACGTTCGACCACTTTCCCCGATTGCGGTGCGCGTCCATTTCATCGCAGGCTCGGTCTTGTAGAAGACGCATCCACCCGCCCTGTACTTCATATAATCTGCAGTGTCGCATCGTACGATGTTCCCTATCCTCGCCTGGTCCCCACCTGCGAGATACTGCCATTTTGTATTCGGCCAGTCCGGGAAGTTCGCGTATGGTTTAATGGAGGTGAAGCTTACTAGGTCTTCGTTCGGCACCTTTACGGTGCGAGTTCCATCTTCAGTCCATTTGATAGTCCGTTGCGCAGCTGATTTGCGCTGATCGCATTTGAACCTAAACGTGGCCCTCCCGTTCGCCATCCAAGAAGTGATCAGATCAGTTCGATGATTCTTGACACTCTGATTGTTCCACTGCTGAATGTGCTCGCATCTCGCTTTATTTCCAATGTCCATGCCTAGCGTCATACTCCTCGTGGCATAAGTTCTGCCACGAGTGGTTGGATTGTAGACGTAGGCTTCGACCAAGATATCGCGCGTACTTTCGCCTTGTTTATACCTTCCAGCTCTCCCATTGAAGGTATACGCGATAAGCATAACCTCCGCCTTAAATTCATCCCATTGGGGAAGGCATACCGTCTCCGTGCATTGTTGGTACTCGTATACAGCTTTAACGGTTGACATCTGGCACCAGGTGAAGTGATTCTTAATCCACCCAACACCACGGCCGGCTAGCTCTCGTCGTTCTGCGCAGCTCACCGGTGTCAGCCGGTCGAAAGTATTTGATGCTTTTGCGGGAATGCTTGCGGGATCGTAGCTAGGAAGGTCTGAGATAGTCGCCGCAGATGCGCTTTTGGTGCGTTCTGTCTGCTCAGCTGTATCGATGGTCAAGCTTTGCCACTGTGACCACTGTCCAGAAATACCGCCAGTTGTGGTACGGGCTCGCCAGCGTACCTGCCATCCGTCGATCAGTTTCTTGGCCGGAACTTGGAGGCTTCCGACGGAATGGGAGGAGACATTGGTGACGATCCCGGACCAGATCAGTCCCTTGCCCTGAGACGGCGCCTTCGGGTCGTGAACAACTTCGACATTGACGGTCGAACGCCGGTGCGCGGGAGCGGTCACCTGCACCATGAGGTGTGGTGTGGTCGTTGACGTGGTCGTCACGCCTTGCTCTGTGGTGAACGGGCGCGTCCACAGCTTGCTCACAGCCGGTTTGCGGCCGAGAACAGCCGAGTTCGACGGGGAGACCACCCTCGCGGGCACACCGTCCGACGAGCGGGAGTGCGCCGGTTCCCTGGCCGTCGTCTTCTCTTCGGAGGCCGGTGCCGGAATCGGGGCGACGCCCGGGGCAACGACGTAGGTCACCTTCAGTACCGGTGGGTGGGCGTCCGAACCGTTGTATTCGGACGCGTGATACATCCGATCGTACGGCGGTGCGGAGGCGGACTCGTCGGCGCCGCGCAGCAGCAGGCCGTGGTTGGCCTGGCCCGACACCCAGGCCTGGACCATGCTGGTCACCGGCCAGGTCCATCCGACATCGTGCGGATATTCGCCTGTGCATCCGTTGGGGTCTGTGGCGACGACTTCCCCGCTGGTCATGACGGACGGCTGGTTGGCCCACAGTAGTGTGCTCGCGTTCCAGGCGGACGTGACTCTCTGCGCCTTGATTCCGGAACCGCTGTCGCCGCAGCTGTCAGATGCGCTGTTCCACAGCTCCAGTTTCGCGTCGGTGATTGTCTTACCCGCGAGGGACGAGGTGTTGAACTTCAGGTAGGAGCGGTCGATGGACCGTCCTCCCAGGAAATACTCGTACACACCGGCCCACACGGAGTCCGCGCCCGGATCCGAATCCCCTTGGTCGGTGATCCAGGTGTCTGTCTCCACCGGCAACGAGATCGTCTGCGTGGTCGGCGGATTCGTCGAGGTCGAGGTCGGGGTCGGAGTCGGGGAGGCAGTGGGCGTGACAGTCGGAGTGGCCGTAGGCGTCACGGTCGGGGTGGGGGTGACCGTTGGGGACGGGGAAGACCCCGGGCTGTCGGTGTAGGTCACCTTGAGCACCGGTGGGTGAGGCTCCAGTCCGCCGAACTCGGACGAGTAGAAGCCGCGGTCGTACATCGGAGCCGAGGCGGACTCGTCCACACCACGCAGCACCAGGCCGTGGTTGTTCTCACCCGATGCCCAGGCTTGCACGGTGCCGGTCACCGGCCAGGTCCATGAGACATTTTCTGGGGGCGTGCCGGAGCATCCGCCGGGATCGGTGGCGACCGCCTCGCCGCTGCCGGTCTCTGACGGCTTGTTGCCCCAGTTCAGAGTGCTCGCGCTCCAGGCTGAAGTGACTTTCTGGACCTTGATCCCCGAACCACTGACACCGCAGCCGTACGCGTCGTAGCTCCACAACTCCAGCTTGGCATCGGTGATTGTCTTGCCTGCGAGAGACGAGGTATCGAACTTCAGATACGTCCGTTCGATGGCTCTCGGGCTGCTACTGCCGTACGCGCCCGCCCACAGATCAGGCCCATCGGGACCTGTGGATCCCTGATTGTCGATCCATGTGTCCGCTTGCACCGGCAGCGCAACAGTGTGCTGCTCTCCTGGCGGCTGACCTGTTGGAGTAGGCGTGGGATCAGGTCCCGCCTGTCCAGTGCTAAACGACCACGTATACGGGGTCGTCATTGTGTTCCCTGCTACATCCTTAAGTACGCCCACATCGACCGTATAGGTAGTGTTTGCCGTCAATGGCTGTGTCGGCGTGAAAATTAGCGCTGCGTTCGACGTGCCCATTTCTGAGTCGCCTGCTACCAGCGCTCCAGCCGAATCTCTAATTGAAAGCTGCGCTTCTGTTACCTCTTCACCGAAGATCGCAGTAATCTTCGTGTTGACCGGTACATTAGCCGCGCCTTGGGCTGGATCCGCTATAACTACCGTTGGTGCTGTAGTGTCTGCTTCAGGGCTAGATACCTCTGGGTCGTCAATGATGGCGTCTGGGATGGTAAATTCGATCTCTTCTCCAGAAGATGCCTGCTCCTCGATAGCTTGCTCATCAGTCACATCGGGAGCAGTGGGTTGCACATCGCTAGCTCTGACCAGAGCGGGATTGCTGTCCGCCGCCTCTATATCGGCGCGCGTTTCTAGCCCTGTCTCCCCGTCAAAGAACCAACCAACGGCGCCTATCGGAGGAAGCTGCGGCTGCGGTTTGGGCGTGTAGCTAACGAATAGCACGGGGCCACGAGGGGCGCCGCTGCCCCAGTATCCATATTCGTAGGAGCGGTACCAGCGCCAGTTGGTGCTGTCGGACTCGCTGGCGGAGCTGAGCTGGACACCATAGTCGGCCGTGCCGTTCATCCAGGCTTGGACCATGGTCTCGATGGAGTAGTACAGCTCGCCTTCGCCCCGGGAGCAGTCGTCGCTGTAGGCGCCCTTGTTGCCGACCTGGCCGCCGGTGGTGACCGACGGCTGGTTACTCCAGGTGAGGTTGCTGATCGTCCAGTCGGTGGTGATGCGCCGGGCGACGATGCCGGAGTTGATCTCCGAGGTGCAGGCGTTGGCCCGGAAGTTCCACAGCCGTAGGTCGGCGTTGTCGACCGTGCCGCCCATGAGCGGGGTATTGCTGATGTTGAAGTCGATGTAGGCGCGCCAGGTCGCCGTGCCGCTGTTGGACTTGCCGGCGATGATGCGCTGGTAGTTGATGTCGTTGGAGTTGCCGTTGGGGTAGCTGGTGCTGACGAAGGTGTCACCCGCGATGCCGGTGCCGGTCCAGGTGTCGGAGGCCAGCGCCACCGTCACCGGGTAGGTCACCGCCGGGTCGGCCAGGAAGGCGGCGTCGGGGGTCAGCACCAGTGCTGAGTCATCGCCGTTCTGCTCCGTCGCGGTGGTCGCCGTGCCGACGCGGCCGGTCTCCGGCTGCCGGGCCGCGGCCGCGTCCAGCATGGGGGCCGCGGTGACGGGGGCGACCTTCTTGTCGCCCTTGGCGGCGAGCAAGGCGGGTTTGCCGGAGGAGTCCTTGCCGTAGCGCATGCCCTTGGGCAGGTCGACCGGGATGCGCAGGCTCAGCTTCTTCTTCGCCGCCGGGCGCTGCCGGATCACGAGCTTCTGCTGGAGTCCGGTGGGGGTGGCGGTGACGACCAGGTCGACGCCTGGGCCGTAGGCCGAGGGGTAGGTGGCGGTGTCGCCGGTCAGTTGCGGTTTGGGCAGTTTGGCGTCGGCGGAGAGCGCGGCGTCGCCCTTGTCGCCCTTGGTCTTCAGCAGGGTGGTGTCGCCACCGGTCGACAGGGTGAACTCTCCCTTGACGGCCTTGGGTCTGATGACCCCGCCCTCTTCGACCAGCGTGGTGTCGACCGGTTGCCACGTTCCGTTTTTCTGCACGTGGATGGGCGTGGAGTACAGCTCGGTGTAGAGGGTCTTGCCGTCGGGGTTGGCGAACGTGGTCGAGGTCTCCGTCTGGTAGGAGGGGATCTCGACGCGCTTGTTCTGCTTCTTCGCCTCCTGCTTCGCGGCGTCCACCGGGCTGGGTGTCGGGGTCGACGTGGCAGCGGGAGCGGCGGGTTCAGGAGTGGGATCGGCGGTCGCGGGTGCGGCCATCAGGGAGGTGGACAGTCCGAGCGCGGCTATCACGGAGACGCGGCGCTGACTTCTGGACAAACCACCGATGCCTGGTCGGAGTGTGCGCACTCTGGCCTTTCTCGAACAGTTGTTGCAAACCTCGCGATCTTCACATAAGGGCAACATAAAGTAAAGATCGACTTACGTGCACAAGGAGTGACCGAATGTGATCTTGGTGATGAGATGGCGCTACGAGGGGCGTTTGTTGTTTGCTCTCGTTGGCCAGTGGCTGGATTCGGCCGCATCGCCACCGAGGCCCATCCGAAGGCCCAGCTACTGGGCCATGGCTTGCTCGCCCAGTACCTCGGCGTGACGTCCACACCTACCAGCCGCGGGCCGCGTCCATGGAAGTGGTGTACAGCAGCCGCGTACAGCAACACCGCCTTACGACATCGCCCGCCACCAACCCGCTTCCACTGCCTGGGCAGGCCAAGAGGTCGCCGACGAGGCACCCGCCCTTCCCTACGGATCAGAAGGTTAGGGGTTCGAGTCCTCTCGGCCGCGCAAGGCGAAAACCCAGCTCACCACCCGGTGAGCTGGGCTTTTTCGTGCCCTGGATCACTCGCCCGTGTCCGGCTGTGTCCGGCCATGACCGGCGGCATCCGGCTGATCCTTCCCAATGCCTTCCCGCGGGGAAGGGCGCAAGATCTCGGCGATTCGGCGCATGGCGATCTCGTCGTGGCCGACGAGGCACTTCTCGTAGGTCCGGTGGAGAACTTCCACCGCCCGGCGCACTGGAGCACCGGCACAGCCCGCCCCGGAATCTCGAACTCGAAGGCGCTGGGAACCTCGGAAGCGCCCGGGGCCTCGAAGACGCCCAGAACCTGGAGAACGCCCAGAATCCCAGGGAAGCCCAAGCGCTCGAAGCCGTCCTGACCAGGACGCGCGCATGTGTGCGGCGCGGCCCTGCTCCGGCCGGGCCGCACACATACGCGGCCGGGCCTGTCCGGTCACGGGCCCGACCGCGCGTATGGGGTCCGGGACGGTGTCAGCGCGTGTCGATCCGGATGCTGAGGATCGGGTGATAGGGGATCCTGGTGTAGGAGGTCTGCCCGGCGGGCACCCACGGGCTGTCGATGGCGAGGATCCCGGCGTAGTGGTGACTCTCCATGACGACGGCCCGGTGCTGGTACGTGCCGCTAGAGCAGTAGCTGCTGATCCCGTGCTCGCCGGGGATGGGGTCGAGCTGGTAGCTGCATTCGGTGGGCCAGGCGTTCGCGCCTGAGGCCGTGGCGGTCACCAGTCCGGCCGTCGCCAGGACGCTGGCGAATGCGGTCGCGGCCCATTTTCTCACATTCATATGGTGCTCCTGGGGGGTGGCCGGAATGCCTTCGCGGCAGACCAGCGCATTTACAGTTAGGAAGCTTTCTTAAAAGAAGTAAATGCGGGCGTAGGGGGGGCGTCAATATGCCCGCGGTGGTTCAGGTGTCATGTTCCGGACAACCGTCACGGCGAAAAGGTCTCCGCACACCCGCGCGCCCGTCCGGCCAGGGTTTCAGCCCCAGCGCGGCCGCGGGGTTCTCGTTCCGATCGGGGATCGGCGCGAGGCCGTCACTTGAGGATCGGGAAGCGGCGGACGAGTTTGGTGCCGCCCCACCACTCGCCGAGCCCGAGGGTGTTGCCGGCTCCGGCCAGCGCCAGGCCGGCCAGGACGATGGAACGCCGCCTCGGGAAGCTGGACTTCTTTTCGGAGCAGCGGCCGGCGCAGGACAAATCTGGAGATCACTTTAGGCGTTCGCTCAACTACCAGCGAAGGTCTGGTCGTGGCCGCTCAGGCTGCAGGCCCTGACGCTCGTGATGGATTGTTCCCAATACCTTCCCAAGGTAGGCCGCCTATAGCCGTCGAGCTGACGTTTATGCAGGTAGACGGCATGACCAAACGCGGACGACTCCCCCCTACGGATCAGAAGGTTAGGGGTTCGAGTCCTCTCGGCCGCGCAAGGCGAAAGCCCAGCTCACCACCCGGTGAGCTGGGCTTTTTCGTGCCCTGGATCACTCGTCGGTGTCCGGCTGGGACCACAATCAAGCTGCCGGTCGCGATCTGGGCGCTTTCTACGCCCGCTATCGCGTGCTTCCCAATGCAACCCTCGAAGGGGGAGCGCGGAACCGGCCCGGCAACGCCTTCTTCGTGACAATCGAGCAAGGCAACCCGTAACAACCTTTGAGGAGGGGGCTCTCCGCCGGATGCCCCCTCCTTCCGAGAGGCGGCCATGCAGTCACCGACCTACCTGCACGATCTTCTGGCCTCAACCCTCTTCACCGAGGGGCTCGACGGCGACATGGATCTGTGGGCGCTGGGATTCGACGCCATCTGGATCAAGGGGGCGGACCTCGACGCCCTCGCCCCGATATACCAGCTGGACCTCTCTACCCGCACCCCGTGCCACCTGAATGAGATCCTCGACCGGAACATCGACGACGGATCCCTCTGGGTCGCCGAGGTCGGGGACTGGATCAGCGTCGTGCCGGGGACCGCTGAACGCGAGCACTTGTTGTCCATCACTGTGGGCGGCCGCGAGGCCTTCGGCCTCAGCATGGACATCAGTAACAGGGACTATTTCCATTACGCCCGCGACGGGCGCCTGGTGACCTCCTTCAGCCCCTCCCTGCCGGAGTTGCGCTTCGGCGACGACCCGCACGCGCTCGATCACCTGATGGGCGGCCTGCGCTTCCAGATCAGCGCTGACGACGTCTTCGATGATCGCGTGGACCGGGAGGAGAGCGTCAGCTCGGCCTTGGCGCTGATCGGGCGCTTCACGGGAACCGATATCGCCACCGACTGGTTCGAGGCACAGCACTCCTGTATCAGACCCACCTCCTGACGGCTCATGCTCAGCCGGCGCGGCACGTCGGTTGCGTCCACGGATGGTGTACAGCAACGCCGCCTTACAGGATCACGTCGCTCCAACCCGCATCCACCGCTCCACCAGCGAGGGAAGCCGCTGACGAGGTGCCCGCTCTTCTCTACGGATTAGATCGTCAGCGGCTCGGGTCATGACGATCGCTGACGTCGGTATCCACGGCTCTCAGCACCAGGAGATCACTGCCGCAGCCCTGTTTCCTCGACCTTGCCATCGGATGAGGAGAGGCGACTGACGGCAACGTCCACCACCGCAGACACACTCAGGGCACCGTCGGCATCCGTCCAGCCCAGCTCGTAGCGAGCAGGGTGATTGCCACGCCTGAAAAGCGGACCGAGCATGCGCCATTAGATGATCTCGGGCTGACCACTCCTCAGCAGCGCGCGGACCTCGCCCTCCCTGTAGCGACGTTGACCGCCCGGAGTGCGGATGGAACCGAGCCTGCCCTCTCTCCCCCATCGAGTGACGGTCCTCGGATCGACGCCGAACAGGCGTGCGACCTCGGCGGGGGTCAGGAGCCGCTCGGCGGTGTCGGCGATGGCGAAGGTGCCGTCAGAGCTGATGACCATGATGGTGGTCATGGGGGAATCTCCCGATCGGTGTGGGTGGGGATGCGGCCGAACGGCTCGCGGAGCATGGTCGGCATGAGCCGTCCGGGGTCTGCTGCCGGAGGATCTGGTCGGTGGATGGTGCCCTGCCGGAAGTCAGGGTCCGGCCGGGCACCGGGAGCGCCGGTCTGCGGGGGCATGAAGACCGGCGCGGAGCGGTTCCCCTTCCCCGGTGTCCCGGGAACCGCGTGGGTGTGCGACCCGGGCCCTCCTCCCCCGGCGCGCCGAGGGGGGACGGGGGGCGTGGGTATGGGGTCCGCCGCCCGGATTTG